>NZ_OY771649.1:1500000-1800000 GCF_963674925.1 uncultured Draconibacterium sp. | reverse complement strand
TCCATGGGTCTCCAAAGTTTGGAATGTAGTTGTAACAAGTTGCTAAAAAACGCTCGGCCGACGTTCTGTCAACAAAGGCATCGTCAATCGTTGCTACGTTATCAGGTACTACATCTAAATAGTCCTGGCAAGAACTTGCCGAGAAGATGAGTAATAGTACTGCTAATTTAAATTTTATATTTTTCATGTCAATTTACGTTTAGGTTAGAATGATACTTGAATACCAAGGTTAACTACACGTTGCACAGGATAACCAAGTCCGTTACCTCCCATTTCAGGATCCCACATTTTAAATTTACTAAATACAAGTAGGTTTGTACCGCTTACATACAGGCGGGCATCTCTCAAACCAATTTTCTCATATAAGTTTTTAGGAAGTGTATAACCCACTTCTGCCGATTTCAATCGTAAAAAGCTACCGTTCTGCATGAACCAGGTATTTCGTTGTGTATTATTTGGCTCAGGATAATCAGATAAACGGGGCCATGTAGCGTAAATGTCGCGGTTGGCTTCCGACCAGTAACTATCGGCATATGCCTGAAGTAGCTGATTGGTTTTTTGGTAATCAGCAAACGGATCGTTATTCCATGAGTGGTTTATAAATGGAGCGGTAGCTTCGGCATCTACCCAGAAAGAAGAGCGGGCTGAACCCTGGAAGAAAATAGATGCATCGAATCCTTTGTAACCGGCAGAAAGACCAAAACCATAAATAATTTCGGGAGTGGTTGGATAACCAATAGGAACCCTGTCTTGTTCCGAAATTTTATCGTCACCATTAATGTCGCGGTATTTAATATCGCCACCTCTTACTTCGCTACCACCAAAAGTTTGAACAGGAGAGTTTAGTACTTCCCAATCGTCAACAAACAGGCGTTCGGCTATGTATCCCCATTGTTGGTCGAGTGGTTGTCCAACTCTCGATAACCATGGAGTTAAGGAGTAATCTGCTTCCTCTACTTTCTCGAATTGTCCTCTGGCATAGGTAAAGTTTCCACGCCCGGTCATCCACATGCCATTTTTAAAAATAGCGTTATAATCTACCGAAATGTCGATTCCTTTACTTGAGGCTTCTCCCACGTTTGCCTTGGTATCAGCTTGTAATCCAAAAGTTGAAAAGGCCAAACGATCCATTAGGATATTGGTACGGTATTCTTTAAAGAAATCAGCCTGGATGTCAAATTTATCCCATAAACCTAACTCAAAACCAAGATTGGTTTTTGTGGCTGTTTCCCATGTAATCTGGTCGTTGGCGTATCGATCAATAGATACGCCATTGATATCGTAGGCGCCTGATGTACCCCATGCATATCCTTTGTCTGCGTTACTTAAGTTAACATTTGAGAGATAGAAAAAGCGGTCTTCGGGCCTCCCGATCTGATCGTTACCAACAAGCCCGTGGGTTGCTTTAAATTTTAATTTGGTGATGGTTGAACTTAAGCCTTGCATAAATTCTTCTTTAGAAGCGTACCATGCCAAACCTGCAGATGGGAAAAATCCAAATCGTTCTTTTTTCGAGAATCGCTCAGTACCATTGTATCCAAAGTTAAACTCAGCAAAATAGCGTGTGTCGTACGAATAGGTAAAACGACCAGATATTCCAAGGTTTCTGCTTGGCAGCGATGCCTGCAATGAATTTTCGTTACCCGATAAATACTGACGCATTATTCCTACCAAAAGACCACTTATACCATGTTTTTCGTTTATTTCGGTATCATACATCACCGCAGCTTCAGAATAAAACGAAGACGAAATGTATTTGTTTCCTTCCTGATAATCCAAAGTTGTTCTTCCTTCGTTTGCATTTAATACTGCTAATTCATACACATCGGTTCTTGGATTATAGTCAGACACTTCGTAATAGAACGGATTTGAATTACGTCTAACATCGAAATAGGCATTTCGTGTGGTGTTACCTAAAAACCGTGCTCTTAATCCTTCGGTAATAAATCCCAGATCTTGTTTTAATTCGAACTGAGCCAACATTAACGACTCGCTGTATTCTTTGTACCCACGAACCAATTCGGCATAAGGGTTAATAAAATTGCCACCACCATAATTTCCAAAAAGAGTATGTTGTGTATTCTGATGTGCAGCATCGGCATCGTAAACGGCAGGAAAAAGAACCGGGTTGGTGCGCATTATTGCCTGATACATTTCTTTACCGCCCTGCAATGGTCCGCGATAATCGTCGAATGTTCCGTGAACACGAACAATAGCTTCGGTACTGTTGGTAACATTAATGTTAATGTTCGAACGTATTAAATATCTTTTTAAATCGATGTTACTGCTATAATCATTGGCATCATCAACTTTTAAAATACCATTGTCTTTTGTGGCAGAAGCAGCAATGTAATAGCGCGCTACTTTTCCTCCACCCGACATGTTGATATTTAAACGCTGGTTCATGGTGCGGTCTTTTATCAACTCATCTTGCCAATCGGTTTGTGGATAAACATTACTATTTCTACCGTTAATTGTATTTTCAATTTTTGCCTGCGAATAAGGTAAAAATCCTAATGGATCTCTGGTTCTTACCGCTTCGTTATGCATTTTCATGTAGGTAATCGGATCGGCAAAATCTATATTCTGTGTTGGCTGAGAGAATGAATTCTCGAAGCGGATACTAACTTTTGCTGCTCCTTCTTTTCCTTCTTTGGTAGTAACCAGAATTACTCCATTTGCACCACGTGCACCGTAAAGAGCGGTTGCTGTTGCATCTTTCATAATCGAAAAGGCTGCGATATCATCGGGGTGAAGACGACCTAAGTCTGTTGCAGTTAGCTCAATACCATCAATCAGAATTAAGGGCGATTTTGCGTATCCAAAGGTGGTAACCCCTCGAATAAAAAACTGTGCATTGTCCTGGCCCGGTTCACCGCTTCGTTGGTACGAAATTACCCCCGACATACGACCGGCCAGTGCTGTAGTTAAGTTACTTGCCGGAACACGTAGATCTTCTGGTCGAACTGTTTCTATCGAAGCCAAAACGCTTTCCTTTTTCTGCTTTGCATATGCTACAACAGTAACATCGTCAAGTTCCTCAGTTTTGTCTAAAAGTGTAACATTAATTGTGGTTTGGCCATTAACCAGGATTTCCTGACTTTCCATACCAATAAATGAGAAAATCAATTTGTCATCAGGGGAAGCTTCAATAGTGAAGGTCCCGTCAACATCGGTAATAACCCCACGCGGAGTTCCAAAAACGGTAATGGTTGCTCCGGGAAGTGGTACTCCATCTTTGTCTCTGATTGTACCTGTAACTTTTTTATCCTGCTGTTCGGCCGGAATAATTCTTTCCGATTCCAGTTCGTCCTGGGTTTTCTTTCTCAGAATCACCGTTTTATCATCGATTTCATAGTAGTATCCGTGAGGTACAATGTATTTGTCCAGAATGGACTCAACGGACGATTCCCGCTCAATAACTGAGATTACTTCCAAATCCTCAAAAAGATCGGAGCGGTATAGAAAGGTAAACTCACTTTGTTCTTCTATTTGGTTAAGAAGTTCGTTTACTGTAATTTTTTTTACTTTTAATGATAGTTTAGTTGATTGCGAGTATATACTCGCAGTTGATTGGAGAACTCCCAGCAATAGGAAGAGAGCTGTAAATTTCATAAATAAAATACATCTTAACTCTCCGAGCCGGAGAGCCTGATCTTTCTTTTTTTTCATAAGTTTGTAAAATGTTAGTTTAACATAGTTTTAATAACTGTGTTCGCGGGAAGTGTTGGTAGCGCTTCCCGCACTCTTTTAAGGACTTAATCCTGCTTTATCAACATAAATTATTTGGTCATAGGCATAAAATGTTATTTCGTTTGTCTTCCCTAATTGATTTAATATTAGCTGTATATTATCGTAACGCTTTAAATTGCCATTGAACGTGAGATTTTTGACAGTCTTGTCTTTAAACTTAAAGTCAACATCATACCAGCGCGACAATATTTGGGAAATTTCGTCCAAAGGCATATCCCGGAAATAAAAGCGGCCATCTTTCCATGCCGTAAATTCCTTTATATCCACCTTTTTCTGTTCGAATTCGGCCGACTCTTTTTTGTAGATACTCTGAAATCCAGGTTTTAAAAGTTGTTCAGCAGCGTCTTTCTTATCACTTGATACGGTAACTTTACCGCTTACCAAAGTGGTTGCAATATAAGCATCGTTTTTATACGATTTTACGTTGAAAGATGTACCATATACCTTTACCTGGTGGTCTGCCGAGCTTACAACGAATGGTCGCAGTGAGTCTGTTTTTACATGGAAGAAAGCTTCCCCGATGAGCTCTACATTACGTTTCCCTTTCTCAAAAACAACCGGATACCTGAGAACCGATTCTGAATTAATTTTTACTTCGGTGCCATCTGAGAGAATGAGGTCGTATTCTCCTCCACGAGGTACAATTAGTGTGTTATACTGAATTTCTTTTGCCCGTTTTGGTGCTTTCTCTTTTTCGTTCTTTTTATAATTCAGTTCACTATTGCTGTTTTCAATGGTTACTTCAGCCTCTTTGATGAGGGTGTCCTTTTTCGATTCCAGCTCCAATTTTTGTCCGCTGTTAAGTACCAGGGTTGCTTTTTTTACACCCGGCTCAATTTGAATGTTTTCCGCACTAATAATCTTGTTTGCTCTTTCGATGTGTAACTTGTAGCCGGAATAAACACCAACAATAAGCAATATACTTGCAGCCACGCCTATTTTCCAGATGTGGCGTTTTGGATGTTTGGGGGTTAACCGAATATTTTGCCAGGCAGTATCAGTGTTACTGATATTTGAATCAGAGTGGGGGATTTGTTTTTGCCTTTCTTTTAGTTTTTCAAAATAGTGGAGGTGTTTGGTGTCTGCACAAAGCCAATCATCTAGCTCCTTCTCCTCGGAAGTAGATAATGAGGTGTTAAAATATTTCCAGATTATTGAATAATCTATCTCTTTCTTCATTAATTGAAATTAAACTTTGCAAGTAAGGCACATGCCAAAAGCAAAAGGTTTACTTTTTGATGAAAAAAATTAAAATAAGAAAAAGAATGAAGTTGCCATTTCAATAATCTGACGTATCGAATTGCGCCCCTTGTGCAATTGAACCTTAATGGTATTTTCGCTTAGTGCCATTTCGTTAGCGATTTCTTTAATCGATAGTTCGTCGAAATATTTTTTGTAAAAAATGAGATACATTTGTTTGGGTAACTTTGATAGAGCCTGTTTTATACTTTCAATCAATTCCGCATCATCTACCCAGCTATGATCATCTGTTTCCAAAATTGCTTCCAGATATTGCAACTCGTATTTATCCTTAATTTTTAAAGCGCGAAGTTGATTCAAGCAGCTGTTTTTTACAGCTTGATATAGATAGGCTTTAACGGATGATTTTATTTGAATGGACGAAGAGTTTTCCCATAAATAAATGAATGTTCCCTGTACAACATCTTCTGAGGCTTTGGTGTCCAATAAAAAATGATTAGCAAATCTCACTAACGAATCATAGTGTTCATGAAAAATATTTTCAAAAACAGTGGAGTTACCTTTTCTTATCTCTTTAAGAATCAGTTTATCGTTTAGCACCTAAATGTCTGATTAAAGTTAGTTCTGTCCCGCAATAACTTAACGTTATAACACCGTTATCGCGTGGGCAAGATATAAAAAAAATGGGAACCGCAAGAGGGAATGAGACAGAAAGGTATTCTGTTTTTGTGATTTAATTGGTACGGCTTCTGTAACTTGCAGTTAAACTGCAAAATGAAAACTCGCTTGTGTAAAAATATACAAGAGCGAAGTATGCAGTACTTAATAAAAGCGCGTTGTTATCCATGTTTAGTCTTTAAAAAAAGTGTCATCATCGTCATCATCGTCCAGCTCAATTCCTTCCGGATCGCTTTCTTCTGCCGACTTTTCAGTATCGTTCATCTGGTGTAATTCCTGTAGTTCAGAGTTGAATTTCAGCATTTGTTTGTATTCGCGTTGCACCTTCCACAGACGCGGATAAAAATAAAATGCCGCAATTAAATAACCCAGAAAAATACAGCTTAATAAAACCAGCACCAACGGAGCATCTTTTATTTCCCAGAAAAATATATTGAGGGTAATATCCATGGCATTTTGTAGGGTGAAAATTACCAGCAAAACGGCCAGAATCAGAAGAATTACAACGATTAACTGCATAATTGATGGTTTTCAAGTATCAATCCCGAAATTATAAAAAAAGGATAACAGTTGCCTGTTACCCTTTAAACGAATATTATTTGTATTAATTGTTAATGCACTTTGGTAAACAGACGTTTAAAACGAATATTCGCCGGGAATCCTTTGTCTTTATCCAACGAAAGCCAGATAAATTTGGCTTTACCAACCACATGATCTTCCGGTACAAAACCCCAGTAACGCGAGTCGGCCGAGTTGTGTCGGTTGTCTCCCATCATCCAGTAGTAGTCCATTTTAAAGGTGTAAGTTGTGGCTACTTCACCGTTGATTTTTATCTGATCGCCGTCTACCTCCAAATCGTTTGCTTCGTAAATATCGATTATGCGTTCGTAAAGAGGCAGATTATCAACAGTAAGGTCGATTGTTTCGCCTTTTGACGGAACGGTTAAGGGCCCAAAATTGTCAACATTCCAGGGGTAACGACTGTCGCTTGGGAAAATAGCCTTTTCCCATTCGCCGGGCTCTTCCAGCATTTTTTCAACCGACTGAACGTTGGCAAATTCCTTAATTTTTCCGGCTGCCTCCTCGGTTAGCGGCAATAAATATTGTTTGCTTGAAAACGTATTGCGATCAGCTTCCGAAATATGCAGTCGGTCGAGTGCTTTCGGATTAATTGCTGTGCCATTGGTTTCAACAAGGTAGTTGTACTGAACACCATCGAATTTTTTCTGGGCCTCGTCGTTAACATACAACTGACCCATTTTTATTTCGATTTTATCGCCATGAATTCCAACGCAGCGCTTAATGTAGTTTTCGCGTTTATCAACCGGTCGCGAAATAATATCGCCAAAGTTTCTTTTATCGGTCCAAACCCGGTTTCGTCCGTACGATCTGATCAACTGGTAATAACTTTGTGTTGGCGCACCCAGTGCGACCGTGTCGCCTTCGGGGAAATGGAAAACAACCACGTCGTTATTTTTCACTTCGGTAAAACCAGCCAGTCGTTTGTAAGGTCGCTGAATGGCTTCAGAATATGATTTACCGCCAACAATTGGCATGGTATTGTGCACAAACGGAAACGATAGCGGCGTGTTTGGCGTTTTTGGCCCGTAAGCTGTTTTGCTTACAAAAAGGTAATCGCCCACCAACATCGATTTTTCCATCGATGAGGTTGGAATGGTGTATGCTTCAATAAAAAACATACGAATAAAAGTAGCCGCAATTACCGCGAAAATAATAGCATCCACCCATTCAACAACTTTGGTTTGTTTCCCGTTGGGCGGGTTTTTCTTTTTCCAGAATGCCCAGTGTACTTTTTCGGTAATGTAAATGTCGAAAATTATAGCCAGTCCCAGAAACCACAAGTAACTTCCCAGCCAGATTACCCAAAGCGAGTAAAGTATTCCTACAGTGATGAATTTAAACCACTTATTTGTTAGGATCGAACGTATCATTAATTCTTATTTTATAATTTTAGTAAGTCTTTCATTGTTAGAATACCTTTATTATCAAGGCAATATTCGGCTGCCAGTACAGCCCCCGATGCAAATCCTGTACGACTTTTTGCACTGTGTGTAATTTCAATAAAGTCGATTTCCGATTCGTATTTTACGGTATGAATACCGGGCACTTGTCCAACGCGCTCCGATTTAATGTTCATTTCATTGTCGGCAGGCGTTTCATCGTTCACCCAGGCATCTTTTGCCGGAAGGTTTTCAATAATATCTTCTGCCAGGCTAATTGCTGTTCCACTTGGGGCATCAAGCTTTTTCGTGTGGTGAACTTCGGTCATTTCAACACTATATTCAGCACGCGGGGCCATCAATTCGGCCAGTTTTTTATTCAGCTCGAAAAACAGGTTAACACCCACCGAAAAGTTACTTCCATAAAAAAATGTACCATCTGTTTCGGCACATTTACTATACACTTCTTCTTTTTTATCGAGCCAGCCGGTTGTTCCGCTTACAACGGGAATGCCCGCCTCGAAACACAATTTATAATTATTTACTGCCGATGCAGGAATAGTAAATTCAATGGCAACATCGCATTTTTTGAGATTCTCTACCGTAAGGTCGTTTTGATTATCGAGATCGATGGTGAGGCCGATTTCGTGACCGCGTGATACCGCGATTTTTTCAATTTCCTTCCCCATTCTCCCGTAGCCAATTAGTGCAATTCTCATTATTTTGCTGATTATCTGTTTTTAGAATAAGCCACAAATATAAAACAATACTCAAATGTAGCCATAGGACTTTCGCACATAAAATTATTTCGATGAACGCAAGCGGGAAAAGGGTGAACAGGGTTAACGGAAATTTAAAGCCGCAAATATTCAGCTAATTGATTTTTAGCTAATTTTATCGGGATAATTGAAGGAGATGAAAAACATAAAACTTGTTGCAACTGATTTGGATGGTACTTTTCTGAAAAACGACCGTACCGTTAGCCAGGCAAATATTGATGCTTTGCACAAACTGGGTGAAAAACAGATCGTTCGGGTTGCAGCAACGGGCCGGAATTTGCAGAAAGTTAAAGATGTTCTGCCGCCCGATCTGCCTTTCGATTATGTGGTATTTTCGTCGGGAGCAGGAGTTTACAACTGGCAAAAAAAAGAACTTATTGCTAATCAGAATATAAAAGTGTCGTCGGCACAAAAATTACTTTCACACTTTATTAACCGCGATGTAAACTTTCATGCTTTTTACCCGGTTCCTGATAATCACAAACATTATTACTACCGGGGAAAGGACGATTGCGAGGAGTTTGAACGTTACTTTAAATTTAATGTAGCGTATGCCGAGCCTTTAAAAACCGATGCTTTGCCAAAAAGTGAATTGTGCCAGTTTTTGATCATTATAAAACAGAACGAAGAACGGTTTAATCACCTGAAAAAGGAGATTGAAGCTTTGTGTCCTGAGATCAGGGTTATCCGTGCATCATCGCCAATTACACCGGGATTTATATGGATTGAGGTGTTTCATCATTCCGTATCGAAAGGAAACGGTGTAAATGAAATCTGTAAACGACTGGGAATTTCGAAAGACGAAACCATGGGGCTGGGGAACGATTACAACGACTTTGATTTGCTGGAATATACCATGCACTCGTTTTTAACCGACAACTCGCCACACGAAATAAAAGACAAATATCCGATCATCCCAAGCAATGAAAACGACGGCTTTGCCTACTCTGTTAGGTCGTTACTTGTATAATAATAGCTCTAGCTAAGCGCTGGTGGAGTATTATTTGAAAACTTTTCGTGCTTCTTCCAGCTGAACCGGTTTTCCAACATCCATCCACAATTCAGAACTATCGAAGTAGCCTTTAATATTTTTTGTTTTTGCCAGTTCGAGGTAAACCTGCACGATGGAAAAACGATCTTCTTCGGGCATAAAATCAAAAATCTCCGGCTCTACAATATGAATTCCACTAAAAGCCATTTCAGTAGCTTCCTGGAAATTTTCTGATCGCGATATTTTTGTTTCGCCCGTTTTTTTATTGATCCAGCCCACCAGGTTGTGCTCCGAATCGAACTTAAAGTAGCGTTGTGTTTTGCGCTGACGAACTACCAATGTTGCAATTGCACTTGATTGGGTATGCTGGGCAAAAACATCCTGCAAATTAATGTCGCTCAGAATATCAACATTATAAATAAGTATCGGTTCGTCGGGGGAGAAGAGGTGAGATGCGAATTTTAGTCCGCCGCCTGTTTCCAAAAGTTTGTCGCTTTCGTCGGAGATAAAAACCGGAACACCCCAATTCCTGCTATTTATAAAATCGATTACCTGTGTGGCAAAATGATGAACGTTTACCACAATTCTCGATGCACCACCGGCACTCAGTTTTTCAATAGCATGTTGCAGCAAGGGTTTCCCGCCAACTTCAACCAGGGCTTTTGGTTTATCGGCCGTTTCGTTTTTTAAACGGGTGCCCAAACCGGCGGCGAATAGCATTGCTTGCATAATACCAAACTTTAAAGTTTTGAATTTTGAATGATGATTAACGAATAATGATTTTAGAAGTTGCTAAACCCGAGTATTGATTTCGCATCGATACTTCGCCAATCAAAAATCGTTAATCAACATTCTGAAATCAGTTTTTATCTTATCCGATCAAGGCTTCTTACCAAAGCTTCGTCTTTACCGATGGCGCGAATAGCCAGCCAATCCAGGATAATAGAAGCAAGCGGCAGGGCAACGGCTACTTTAAAGGCCACTTTTACCTCCTCGAAACTCGCGTAGGTGAAATAAAAGAACAGTCCGAAAAGCCCCAGCATCAGTATTATTGTAAATGCAAGAATGCGGATTTGAAGTATACGTTTTTTGTATAAAAACAATGCCACCAGATGAAGCACTGCAATAATGCCAATCAGAATCATTAGCGGCAAACCGCTAAAAAGTAATTCCTCATCTTTAAAAATCCCAAAAGCATTAAAAATATGCAGCTGATCGTTAACGATGATGTCTGCAAATTTCTGAAGATATAACGAACCGATTAGCATACCGGCCGCCAGCATAAACAAGGTCTGAATTCTTTGAATCATTGTCGTAAATTTTTAGCAAAAATAGCCAATCAAAATATTTCTCAAAACCAAATCGGCAGTGCGTGCTTAAAAATCATTGGGAAAGCTTAATTTTGATAGGAAAAAACTATGATTACAGGTAAACAATAAAAAAACTGCATTGTTTCTTCAATATCATATTAAAGTTAATTAAAAATCAACTATGGATAAATTTTCGTCTGTGGGAAACCAGGAAATCGAGGCGATTGAGAACCTATACCAGTCTTATCTTGAAGATCCGGAATCGGTAGATAAGAGTTGGCAACAGTTTTTTTCGGGTTTTGAACTGGCCCGAAAGCAATACCCTGAGAAACCATCGGGATTAAAACCCGATAATATCGATAAAGAATTTGCCATTTTAAATCTTATACATGGCTATCGTCAGCGTGGACACCTGTTCACCAAAACCAACCCTGTTCGTGCCCGTCGTACGTACTCTCCAACGCTCGATATTGAAAATTTCGGTTTGGAAAAGGCTGATCTTGAAAAAACATTTCAGGCCGGTAACGAAATTGGTATCGGTGCGGCAAAACTAAAAGACATTATTTCGCATCTGGAGGCCACTTATTGCCGGTCGGTTGGTGTTGAATACGTTTATATGCGGCATCCGGAAGTGGTGCAATGGTTGCGCGAGCGAATGGAAAGCACCCAAAACTCGGAAGAGTACACTGAAGAAAAACGAAAACACTTTTTCTATCACCTGAAGCTGGCTGTTGGCTTCGAAAATTTTATCCATAAAAAGTTTGTTGGGCAAAAGCGATTTTCGCTTGAAGGAGCGGAAGCAATAATTCCGGCACTTGATGCGGTTATTGAACGTGGTGCCGAACTGGGCATGGAAGAATTTATATTGGGAATGGCACACCGCGGACGTTTGAACATTTTGGCAAACATTCTGGAAAAGCCTTATCAAAATATATTTAAAGAATTTTACGGAACGGAATACGAAGATGATATTGCGCAGGGCGATGTAAAATATCACCTGGGTTACGAAAACGAAGTAGTAACCGATTTGGGCAAAAAAGTAAAACTGAAGTTGGTTCCCAATCCATCACACTTAGAAACGGTTGCTCCGATTGTAGAGGGGATGGTTCGTTCTCAGATTGAATACGAATACCAGCGCGATTACAGCAAAGCGGCTGCCATTGTTATTCATGGCGACGCGGCAATTGCAACGCAGGGTGTGGTTTACGAAACGGTTCAAATGGCGCAGTTGCCCGGGTACAAAACCGGTGGAACAATCCATTTGGTAATTAACAATCAGGTAGGATTTACCACTCCATATATTGAGGCACGATCGAGCACCTATTGTACCGACGTGGCCAAAGTAACGCGTTCACCGGTTTTCCATGTAAATGGCGACGATGTGGAGGCGTTGATCTGGACGATTAAACTGGCTATGGAGTTCCGTCAGAAGTTTCAATCCGACGTATTTGTCGATATTCTGTGTTACCGCAAATACGGACATAATGAAGGCGATGAACCGCGTTTTACGCAGCCTATGTTGTACAAAGCCATCTCAAAACATAAAAATCCACGCGACATTTATGCCGATAAACTCAACGAACTGGGAATTATGACGCACGAAGAATCGCGGGAAAAGATACGTGAGTTCGACCAGTTACTGGAAGGTAAATACAAGGAATCGGAGAAGATTGAAAAACTAAAGATTCGAAAATTCCTTGTAAAGGAGTACGAGCAATACGAAATGCCTTCGAAAGCCAACTTTAACGAGCCGGTTGAAACAGGCGTTGGAGAGGAAACCATTCGAAATATAGCTGAAAAGATTTATACGCTACCTACCGATCGGCCATTTTTCAAAAAGGTAAATCGGATTATTTCCGACCGGAAAATGATGGTTCACGATAACCGTTTGGATTGGGCAATGGGAGAGTTGCTGGCTTACGGAACACTGGTTGCCGAAGGTCATCCGGTGCGTTTAAGCGGTCAGGATACCGAACGCGGAACTTTTGCTCACCGTCATGCTGCTTTTGTCATTGAAGGCACGGAAGATAAATACTTCCCGCTAAAGCATGTGTCGGAAGACCAGGCGCGTTTTAAGGTGTACAACTCACCGCTGTCGGAATACGCGGTAATGGGATTTGAATACGGTTATGCTTTGTCGGAGCCAAACGGACTGACTATTTGGGAAGCCCAGTTTGGCGATTTCCACAATGTGGCACAGGTGATAATCGATCAGTATATTACTTCTGCCTTCGAGAAGTGGGGACTGATGAATAACCTGACACTGTTGTTACCTCATGGTTTTGAGGGGCAGGGACCGGAACACTCATCAGCACGTCTGGAGCGTTTCCTTGAGCTTTCGACAAACAACAATATTCAGGTGGTAATGCCAACCACACCGGCCAATATGTTCCACTTGTTGCGCCGCCAGGTGAAAATGAAAATGCGTTTGCCGCTGGTGGTGTTTACGCCAAAAAGTTTGTTGCGTCACCCGATGGTACATTCAACCATCGAAGACATGGCAGAAGGCCATTTTAATGAAATTATCGACGATCCGGTTGCTGAACCTGATTTGGTTGAAAAGGTGGTATTTGTTACCGGTCGTTTATATTACGATTTGGCAAAATACAAATCGGAGCACGGAATTTCGAATACGGCAGTTGTGCGTTTGGAGCAAATTTACCCGATTCCGAATAAACAGATCAATGAAATACTGAGTAAATATTCAAAATCGACCGAGTTGATTTGGGCACAGGACGAACCCGAAAATATGGGAGCGTGGCCGTTTATCAACCGCAAATTAGATTACCTTGGATTTAAAGTTGTTGCCCGTCCGGAAAGTGCCAGCCCTGCAGTTGGACTGATGGAAAAACACAAAAAAGGCCTCGACCAGATTCTGGAGTCTGTTTTTAAACAAAAAGAAGTTGTAGCGTCATAAAAAACCAAAATATGATTATTGAAATCAAAGTTCCCAGTCCGGGAGAATCTATAACCGAAGTTGAAATTGGCAGTTGGCTTGTTGAAGATGGAGCAGTTGTTGCCAAAGATCAGGAAATAGCCGAAGTGGAGTCGGATAAAGCCACACTGACCATTGTTGCCAGCGAAGGCGGTAAAATAGAGATTAAGTCGGAAGAAGGAGAAGCTGTAGAAGTTGGTGCAGTGGTTTGTACTATCGATACAAGCGTAGAAGCACCGGCTGCTGAAAGTAGTCAGTCTCAGTCTCAGTCAGCAGCAGAATCAGTCAGCGAAGATCAAGCATCTGAGACGAAGGAATCAGCAACAGGAGATGAGTTGAGCGAAGCGAAATCCCGACCGGTAGCGTCGGGGCACGACAACGTAAAAGTAACATCGGTGGCTAAGGAGATGATGAAAGAGCATGGCCTGTCGGTTGACGATGTGATTAAGGGCTTAAAACGTTTGGGCAAAAAAGAAGTGGAAGCTGTGGTTAATGCACCCCAGGCAGCAACTGCCGCTATCCCGCAAAAAGAGGCTACACGCGACGAAGAACGTCAGCGTATGTCGAGCCTGCGACGAAAGTTAAGTGCACGCCTTGTTTCGGTGAAAAACGAAACAGCGATGCTCACTACTTTCAACGAGATCGACATGAGCTATGTAATGGATATGCGCAAAAAGCATCAGCAAAAATTTGTGGAAACCCACGGATTTAAACTAGGCTTTATGTCGTTTTTTACCAAGGCGGTTGCTACGGCCATGGATTTCCATCCGATGGTGAATGCGCAAATCGATGGCGAAGAAATTGTAATGCCTCAGTTTGTTGATGTGGGTATTGCGGTATCAACACCAAAAGGTTTGATGGTGCCCATTGTACGCAATGCTGAAAGTAAATCGATTCCTGCAATTGAACTCGAAATTAAAGAGCTGGCCGAAAAGGCACGAAATAAAAAAATTACGGTTGAAGAATTGCAGGGCGGCACATTTACCATAACCAATGGTGGCGTTTTTGGCTCGTTATTGTCGACACCAATTCTTAACCCGCCGCAATCAGGAATTCTGGGTATGCACAATATTGTTGAGCGACCTGTTGCAGTAAACGGCCAGGTGGTTATCCGCCCGATGATGTATGTTGCCTTGTCGTACGATCATCGTATTATCGATGGTAAAGATTCGGTAGGTTTCCTGGTGAAACTAAAAGAATTACTTGAGAATCCGGAGCGTTTATTTACCGGAGGAAAAGATGCCGGAGAGCTGATGCTGGGGATCTAGTTTCAGTTGGCACAGTTGCTGTCATCTCGAAGCGCAGCGAGAGATCTGTTACAAAGAAGTTGCAAGTTACAGGTTTCAAGTTCGCAGCATCGATGCAAAAAAAGGATGCCATCCGTATAAGTTGAAAAACATACGGATGGCATCCTTTCTTTTCATAATTCGGATCAGAATGTCATCTCGAACGCAGTGAGAGATCTGTTTGTATGAGGTTGTTGGTTACAAGGTAACTTACCTGACCAATGACCAGTGACTAATGACCAAAATCTCCAATGATCAATCTCTAATACTCAATATCCAGTATCCAGAATCCGGCAACGAGGCAAAAAAATGCCACCCACATGAATCGAAAAACATACGGATGGCATCCTTAACTGTTAACTTTTAACTGCGACTGAAAGCTAGTTCTGAGGACGGAATCCACCCTGACTCATTCTTTCTCTTCTTTCTTCCTGCATTACCTGGTATTTCTCCCATTGCTCTTCCGAAAGAACTTCTTTCATTTTATTGTCTTGTTCTTCGCGTGATTTTTGCATTTTCTCGCGCATACCTTCAAAACCGGCACCGCTGTTTTGCATTTCCTCGCGCATGGCAGCCATATTCTCAAAATTCTCTTCCATAATTTTGCGGATTTGATCTTCCTGCTCGTCACTTAAATCCAGGTTTTCGTCCATATCGTCCACCATACGGTCAACCATTGCCTGCGGATCAAAATTTCCGGGGCCCATTCCTCCACCATTGCCAAATGGCATTTGTCGCGAATTATTTCCCCCGTTGTTACACGAAATTACCAGTGCACTTACCAGCACCATTACTAAAAATACTGTTCTTTTCATTTTGGTTTGAATTAATATGTTATCAGAATTGACGTTTTTATTTGCCAAAGCAATTAGATGTATCTTCTGAAAGAAAGTTTAAAATGAACCGAATATTTTTTTGTGCCGGTTTTAATATGTCTGCCCGGCTTATCTTAATTGTTCAAAAAATCTCCCAAATTCTAGCCAATATCATCAAAAGGCTGAATTAAAATGTATTAACTTTGGGCTTTCATTAAATTAATTCAGTTACAAGATGAAGAGAGATACTTTGGTTTTTGATATTATCAGGAAGGAACACGAACGTCAGTTGGGCGGAATTGAGCTGATTGCTTCAGAGAACTTTGTAAGTGAGCAGGTTATGGAGGCAATGGGTTCGGTAATGACCAACAAGTACGCTGAAGGTTATCCGGGAAAAAGATATTATGGTGGTTGTCAGTTTGTTGATATGACCGAGCAATTGGCCATCGACCGTATTAAAGAATTGTACGGCGCTGCCTGGGCCAATGTTCAGCCACACTCGGGTGCACAGGCCAATGCTGCTGTATTGAGTGTTATTCTTAAGCCGGGCGATACTTTCCTCGGACTTGACCTTTCGCATGGTGGTCACCTTTCGCATGGTTCGCATGTAAACTCATCGGGTATTCTTTACAATCCGGTAGCCTATAAGGTAAAAGAAGATACCGGTAGGGTTGATTACGATGAGATGGAAGCGCTGGCCATCGAACACAAACCAAAGTTGATTATTGGTGGTGCTTCGGCATACAGTCGCGAGTGGGATTACAAACGCATGCGCGAAATTGCTGATAAAGTTGGTGCATTGTTTATGGTGGATATGGCTCACCCGGCTGGTTTAATTGCTGCCGGTTTGCTTGATAACCCTGTAAAATATGCGCATGTTGTAACATCAACAACTCATAAAACACTACGCGGACCTCGCGGTGGTATCATCCTGATGGGTGAAGATTTTGAAAATCCATGGGGTATTACCACTCCAAAAGGTGTGGTTCGTACCATGTCTTCACTGCTTGATTCAGCAGTTTTCCCTGGTCAGCAGGGAGGACCGCTTGAGCACGTAATTGCTGCAAAAGCTGTTGCGTTTGGCGAGGCATTGGAACCGGAATACAAAGAATACCAGGCACAGGTGAAAAAGAATGCTGCTGTTATGGCACAGGCTTTTGTTGATCTGGGTTACAAAGTAATTTCTGGTGGTACTGATAACCACTCGATGTTGATCGACTTGCGTACAAAATACCCTGAGATCACTGGTAAAGTGGTTGAAAATACCATTGTAAATGCAGAAATTACCATTAACAAAAACATGGTTCCTTTTGATAGCCGTTCTCCATTCCAAACTTCAGGTTTGCGTGTAGGTACTCCGGCGATTACAACCCGTGGTGTAAAAGAAGATCTAATGCCTGAAATCGTTCAGTTGATCGACGATTCGATTGCAAACATTCACAACGAGGCATACATTAAAGCAGTTGGCGAAAAAGTTCACAAATTAATGAAGGACTTCCCGCTGTTTGCATACTAGTATTGAACTTACAAGTTAAAGCATACAAAAGCCCGGAATTATTTTCGGGCTTTTTTCTTTTTAAAGGAGTGAATTGGTTTATTTGTGAGTAATGGGGTAAGAAAAACAAAAGTGCATTGTAGCTTTACGAAAATGAAAGTGTTAAATTGCTGAACTGTAAAATTAAAATCGAATTTCGTGCTCAGTGAAACTCTGTGACTTCTCGGTGTAACTCTGTGGTAAAAAAATATGCTGAACACCAATAGGTGGAAGGAGAGTGAATTTAAAACCAATTGTTAAACTGATTAGTTGTTAAGTTGTATCCTTGATACTCGAAACTCGGAACTCTCAGCTCGAAACTTAAAGATCTGAATATGGAATGGTACATGATACTGGCACTTGTAGGAACCGGAATTGCCGCCGGATTTATTAACACCACAGCAGGGGGCGGCTCCATGTTAACCATTCCTCTGTTGATGTTTATCGGGTTGCCGGCCAAAATTGCCAATGGCACCAACCGAATCGCCATTCTGCTGCAAAATGTTATTGCGGTAAAAACCTTCAAACAGAAGAATGTTCTTGATTTTACAAAGGATTACCGGCTGGCAATTCCTGCCATTGCCGGATCGATCATCGGGGCACTGTTTGCTGTTGAAATTGATCCCAAGCTCTTAAAAAATATTATCGCCGGACTAATGGTGGTTTTGTTGCTGTTAGTGGTTTTAAAACCTGAGGTATGGATTACCGATCAGATTGGGAAGGTTAATCCTAAACCGTCGCCACTGCAATACGTTATTTTTTTTGCAATAGGTTTATTCGGCGGATTTATTCAGATGGGCGTAGGATTTTTTCTGCTGGCCGGTTTGGTTTTGGGCTGTGGTCATAATCTGGTGCGCGCCAATGCAATAAAGGTTTTTATTGTTTTAATTTACACCATTTTTTCCCTCGGAATATTTATTTATAATAAACAAGTTGACATTGTTGCGGGTTTAATACTGGCTGCCGGAAATATGTTCGGGGCATGGCTGGGCGCTAACTTTACCGTAAGAGGAGGTGCAAAATACGTTCGTTACGTGCTGATTCTGGCCATGCTAATTGTGATTTTAAATTTGTTTGGGGTATTGTAGTTTTAAGCTACAGGTTGCAAGTTTCGAGTCACAAGTTACGAGCAACGAGCAAAAAAGCAGTTTTGGAAAATGAATTATCTCCCCTCAACGAGGGGAGTGTCCGTCAATTGACGGACGAGGGGTGAATACCTTTAAATAAAAAGTAGATTGGAGCATCAAAATAAAATACCAGTAAACATAATTACCGGCTTTCTCGGAGCCGGTAAGACTACTTTAATCAATAACCTGTTGAAAAAGTACGAGGGGACACAATTTGCCCTTGTTGAAAATGAATTTGGCGAAGTGGCTATCGATACAAAACTGATAAAAGGAGTGGATGCCAGTCAGATGTTTGAATTAAAACAAGGCTGTATTTGCTGCACTATCACTGATGAATATGAGCTGGTTTTACAGGAACTGGCAGAGCGTTTCCCTGACGTTGAGCATTTATTGATTGAAACAACCGGTGTTGCAGATCCTGCAGGAGTAGTTCAACCCTTTTTTCGCGACGAGAAACTAAAGGAGCTTTACAGCTTCAACGGAACCATTTGTTTAGTGGATGCCTTGCATTTTAAAGATCAGCCTGAACAGGAGATCATTCTGAAACAGCTGGCAGTGGCCGATCTTATACTGATTAATAAATCGGAAGTTCTGACAACGGAAGAAAAGGACAGATGGCTGGAGGATATGAGGAAGTTGAATTTGTTTGCACAACTTGTTTTTTCTGAATATGGAAGTGCCGACGGAGTTAACTTGAATAACATAGCTCAAAAAACTCGTACGGTTTTCGATTTTATGTCGCTCCCTTCTGCTCATTCGCACATCGAAACAAAACTAATGGAATTTGATACACCCATTCCAAAAGAGGAATTTCTTCGTTGGTTTTCGTATTTGATGGATGTAAATAAACGTCTCATTTATCGGACCAAAGGAATACTTTACTTCGAGAACGAACCATTTGAATTTATTTTGCAGGGAATTGGCGGCAGTTTTGAATTAACAGAAGGTGATTTGGTCGTTGAACCGGGTGAAAGCAAAATTGTGTTTATCGGGAAACTGGAAAATATTCGCTTCTGATCAATACCAACCCATTAATTGCATTAAGATTACCACGAGAACAGTTGTAAGTGCAGCTACTCCGATGGCGAGTCCGCTCATAGCGCCTTCTGTTTCACCCATTTCAATGGCTTTTGTGGTTCCCAATGCGTGAGATGAGGTTCCGATACTTAATCCTTTTGCCACCGGGTGTGTTACACGTAGTAATTTCAGCATAAAAGGTGCAATGGAAGCCCCCAGTATCCCGGTTATGATGATGGAAATGATTGTAATACCTTCAGTAGCCTGAAGCATGTTGGCTACTCCAATCCCGATGGGAGTTGTAACCGAATGTCCGATAAGTGAGCGTTCAAGGAGTTCGTTCATTCCCAACAAGCGGCTGAGACCAATTACAGAAATTATGGCTGAAACCACTCCCGAAATAATTCCTCCGATGATCGAATATTTATGCTCGAAAAGAAGTTTTCGCTGGCGGTATAAAGGCAAAGCCAAAACAACCGTTACAGGTCCCAAAAGGGCATGGATAACACTTCCGCCTTTCATGTAATGCTCGTAAGGAATTTTGCCTAAAACCAGTATGCATATAATGATAACGGTTGAAAGAAGTAGCGGATTAAGCCAGTTCAATCCCGATCTTTTCCGGAGAAGCGAGATGAGGTAAAAACATCCCACACTCAGAAAAATCCCAAACAGGTGTGTATCAGTTATTTTTTCCATTTTTCCTTCAGATTGATCAATAACTGGGTTGACAAAGCTGTAACTGCCAGTACAAGAATGGTTGAGATTACGACTACAAGGGTTGTTTCAAAGTAGTAGCCATTAAGCGCATGATACGAAACCAGAATTCCAACGCTAGCCGGAATAAAAAAGAATCCCATATTATGCAGCATGAAATCAGCCGTTTCGCGGATGTGTTTTTCCTTCAGTACTCCGGTAAGCAATAAAACCAGCAACAAAACCATTCCGGTAATGGCGCCCGGAATAGGAAGGTGTAAATACTTGCTCAGTAAATCACCTGCCAGGTTAATACCCAGAATAATGAAAAGTTGCTTAAAAAACTTCATAATAATAACTATTATGCGAAGGCTTGATTAGTAAGTGTAAGGGCGAACATCGGTCACAATCATGCCGGCAGTTTCGGCGGCTTCCATGCCTAAAACACCGTCCTCAAAAACCTGGCATTCCTGTGCTTTTACCCCCATCATCTCGGCACATTTAAGAAATGTTTCGGGTTGAGGCTTATGTCGGGTAACATCGTCGGCAGTCACAATTACATTAAAATAGTTGTTTATCCCGAGAGATTCCAGTTGCACTTCGGTGCTTTTTCTACTTGCTCCCGTACCAATTGACATCGGAATTTTCCCATGGTTTACTAAAACCAGGTCAACAACTGGTTTATGAGGTTTTAACAGGGAAGCGTGGTCCCAAAACAATTGCTGTTTCATCTTTACAATGTTCTCAGGTGTTTCGTTTAAGCCGTATTGGTCTACAACGCGCCGCGCAAATTCTATGGTTGGGCGGCCTGTCATTTCAAAAAGAATCTGGTGATCAAACTTAAATCCGAATTTGTCACCAATTATCTCCCACGTTTTAAGATGAACCGGAAGCGAATCAGACAGGGTTCCGTCTAAATCAAAAATTAAGGCTTTTGCCTCGGGATGAACTGTAATTGCCATTTTCTATAATTTGCGGTAAAAGTAACAGAACCCCAACACTGCATGAAAGTTCAATTGCTAATAAACGAAGATTTAATCATCAGTTAAAAAAGTCAATGTGATTATGTATATCTGAATTGTGGTTTTTATAGATATAATCTATTAGACATTAATAATAAGTATTTAAAAGCTTGTTAATTAAAGGATTAGTCATTTTTTAGTCGCGCTGTTTTTCGTATCTTATTAGGATAGTTCATAAATTATCACTTAAAACTAAGTATATGGAAAACAATCATTCAAAACAAGGCAAATGTCCTGTAATGCATTGTGGAAATACCGCTGCCGGATCATCAGTAATGAAGTGGTGGCCCAACGCATTAAATCTCGACATTTTGCATCAGCATGACACGAAAACTAATCCCTTAGGACAAGATTTTAATTATCGGGAAGAACTAAAAAAGCTGGATGTGGCGGCTTTAAAAAAGGATCTTCACGATTTAATGACCGATAGTCAGGAGTGGTGGCCGGCCGACTGGGGGCATTACGGAGGCTTGATGATCCGAATGGCATGGCACGCTGCCGGTTCGTATCGAATTGCCGATGGCCGCGGTGGTGGAGGAACAGGAAACCAGCGTTTTGCACCACTAAACTCGTGGCCCGATAATGTGAGTTTGGATAAAGCTCGTCGTTTACTTTGGCCCATTAAAAAGAAATACGGGAATAAGGTGAGTTGGGCCGATTTAATCATTTTGGCGGGTAATATCGCCTACGAAAGTATGGGCTTAAAAACCTTTGGTTTTGCCTTTGGCCGCGAAGATATCTGGCATCCGGAGAAAGACACCTATTGGGGAGCCGAAAAAGAATGGCTGGCACCAAGTGATGAACGTTACGATGATGTAACAAAGCCTGAAACGATGGAAAATCCGTTGGCTGCCGTTCAAATGGGATTGATCTATGTAAATCCTGAAGGTGTAAACGGAAAACCTGATCCGCTAAAAACGGCGCAACAAATGCGCGAGACTTTCCGAAGAATGGCGATGAACGATGAGGAAACAGTAGCGTTAACCGCCGGTGGACACACGGTTGGTAAAACGCATGGTAACGGCGATGCGGAAGCGTTGGGACCTGATCCGGAGTTGGCTGATGTGGAAGAGCAGGGTATGGGTTGGAAGAATCCGCATAAAACCGGAAAAGGACGATATACGGTTACCAGTGGTTTGGAGGGTGCCTGGACAACAGAGCCAACAAAATGGGATAATGGTTATTTTAAGATGCTGTTTAACCACGATTGGGAATTGCGTAAAAGCCCTGCCGGTGCTCAGCAATGGGAGCCTGTAAGCATTGCCGAAGAGGACAAACCCGCTGATGTAGAGGATTTTTCTATTCGCACCATCCCGATGATGACCGATGCCGATATGGCCTTAAAAATGGATCCGGAGTACAGAAAGATTTCGGAAAAATTCATGAATGACTTTGATGCTCTGTCGGATGCTTTTGCCCGCGCCTGGTTTAAATTAACACATCGCGATATGGGCCCGAAAGCACGTTATTTCGGACCGGATGTTCCTGATGAAGATCTGATCTGGCAAGACCCTGTTCCGACAGGTAAATCGGATTATGATGTAGATTCGGTAAAAGCAAAAATTGCTGCTTCGGGACTTCTTATTTCAGACATGGTTGCTACCGCCTGGGATAGCGCAAGAACCTTCCGCGGATCGGATATGCGCGGTGGAGCGAATGGTGCACGTATTCGTTTAGCTCCTCAAAAAGACTGGGAAGGAAATGAGCCGGAACGTTTGGCAAAAGTTTTGGCTGTGCTCGAACCAATTGCTGCTGAAACTGGAGCTAGCGTAGCCGATGTTATTGTATTGTCCGGAAATGTTGGGGTAGAACAGGCCATTAAAAATGCAGGAATGAATGTTGCTGTTCCATTTCTGCCCGGACGTGGAGATGCTACCGATGAAATGACCGATTCCGAGTCGTTTGCTCCGCTTGAGCCTTTGGCCGATGGTTTTAGAAACTGGCTGAAAAAGGATTACGTGGTTAGTCCGGAGGAACTGCTGCTCGACCGTGCCCAGTTAATGGGATTAGCAGCTCACGAAATGACTGTGTTAATTGGAGGTATGCGAATGATGGGAACAAATTATGCAGGTACAAAACATGGTGTATTTACGGATAATGTTGGTGCGCTAAACAACGATTTCTTTATAAACCTTACCGATATGGCTTACGTTTGGGAACCCACCGGGAAAGGACTTTACAACATTCGTAACCGGAAAACCGGCGAAGTAAAATGGACGGCAACACGCATTGATCTGGTATTTGGATCGAACGCTGTATTACGCGCATACGCCGAAGTTTATGCGCAAGATGATAGCAAAGAGAAGTTTGTAATCGATTTTGTAAAAGCCTGGAATAAAGTGATGAATGCCGATCGTTTTGATGTTGAATAACCAATAACGCTTATAAATATAAAGGCTGTCCAATACTTATTTTGGACAGCCTTTTTTATGTTGTCTTCTGTTTAGAATCTTATATTTCCCAGGCGATAACAATATTTGTACGCATTTCAATTTCGTCGGGCGAAAGTACAGAAGTAATATCCGCTTTTGCAGCATTCATTAAAGGCATTGTTTCTGCTCTCATAAGTTCCATATTGGTGTTGTAAGTTCCAATCATCCGGGGTTCGCCATATTGGATTGATTTTATTTTGCCCAATTGAACATCAGCGCTTTTGGCAATTACAGTTGCTTTTTGTTTGGCATCTTCAACGGCCAGTTGAATCAATTTTTCTTTTACAGTTTCCATTTGTTCTTCCGAAAGCGCAAAATTCAGATTGAAATTCGACTGCAGATTGTCTTTAATCAATTCAAAGATTTTATCATTCTTCTCATAATTTTTTTTGGTACGGATGGTTACCGGAATATTTGCCTCGTAGCCTTCAAATACTGACTGCCGCAGTTGCGGATCGTATTTTTGAACTTCGCGGATTGAAAAGCTGTTTGTTTTTATCAACTCCTCGTCAATTCCGTTTTCGATAAAGAGTTTTTTGATTTCGTCCATTTTTTCGACAGACATTTCTGCGCACTCCTTGTAATTTTCATTTTTTACACTGAAATTTACTGTGAACGATATATCTTCCGGAGCTAATTTTACTGATGATTTTCCTTCAACAGTAATAATTCCACCTTGATTATTTTGAGCAAATGAGCCAAGCGAAAAAACGATAACGGCTAAGGATAAAATAATTCTCTTCATGACTTAATTTTTAATGATTTTAACTGTTTGTCTGTTACTTTGATTCAGTAAAGTTACAAAGTATATGCCAGAAGAAAGTTTATTCACCTAAATCGAATTTATATGATTAGTGAGTGTGATTTATATAAAGAGTTCTTAATGTATATATTTTATGGTAAGTTGTTGGAGATCATGCAGACCTTGGTAAAACTAAAGAAATAGTAGGGAAGAAGACTTAAAAATGACGAATTGCAAAATTTTTCTTTGATTGTTGAATGTGAGCTTTAAAATACATTATTTTCAACACTCAATTCTAAAATCAATTTTATGAGAAGGACTTTTGTTATCAGCGTAATGATTTTACTGTTTGCGATTTCCGGGTTTGCACAGGAGAAACTCACAAAAAGTGAAAAGCAGCATATTTTATCGTTGCTCGATAAACAGGCAGAAGCCTGGAAGGAGGGCAATCTTGAAAAGTTTATGGAAACCTACTGGAAATCGAATAAGCTGGTGTTTATGGGTTCGCGCGGACCAACATACGGCTGGCAGGCCACACTCGACAGCTACAAAAAAGGTTACCCGGATAAAAAAGCGATGGGACACCTGGAATTCAAAGTTCTGGATATAAATAAAATTGACACCAAAACAGTTTTTCTGATTGGTCGGTTTGAATTAACCCGCGAAATCGGTGATCTGGCAGGTCATTTTACACTAGTTATTCAAAAGATAGATGGGAAGTGGGTGATTGTTAGCGATCATTCGAGCGGGGAGAGCTAGTCGTCTGCCTTTTTGAAAACGACTCGTAATGTCACTCTTGAATCCACTTTGCGGTTATTCCTGTATGCCGGTGTCCATTGTGGTCCGTCAAGTACAATTTCTTTTGCCAACTCAAAGAATCTCGCATCGGCATCATTCAGGTTTTCAAATTCCAGAATTTTTCCGGAACTTTCTATGGTGAGGCGGAGTTTTACAACTACTTTGTCTGTTTCAATATCCGCTGGCAGAACAGCCTTGTCTTTTAGATAAACTTTGTATTCACTTATTCCACAGACCGGCACAGCAGCCGAGTTTAAAGGCTCATCATTAACTATAGTAGTAGAACCGGTTACACTTTCTTTTTTCTGGGTTCCATATCCAATTACAACAACTTCACTTAACCCCACCACATCATCTGTTAGAGTTATGATATTGTCGGAGTCTTTTTGTGGATGAAATTCTGTCGATTCCATTCCAACGAAACTGGCCACAACCGGATTGCTGTCGTTTTTAAGTTCTATTTGAAAATTACCTTCAATATCTGTTATTGTGCCATTGTTGGTTCCTTTCTCAACTACGCTTACACCCGGAATTGGCATGCCATCAGAGTCGGCTAGAATTTGTCCTCTGATAATATTGCCTTTCAGTGAGTCTCTATTTAAATTTTCTGCTTGCGCCGCTTGCGCCACTGCCAATTTCGCGCGATTATGAGTGGTGACAACCTTTACCTGATCGTCTGTTTCTGTAGCATGTTTAGGTAGTACATCAGGAACTGGTTTTGGTATTATTTCGTTTTCTGTCAGGTTTTCAATTTCAATGTCGTCATCTATTATTTCAAATTGAATATTTTTCGTTGTTGCCACCTTTTCTTCCTTTGGGGCTGCTGATTCTTGTTTTTGGGCTAATTTACCTTCAGTCACATCTCTTTTTTCCTCTGAAATTTCAATTTCTGCAACATTTTCATGTAAGGCCTGGGCAGGCTGCTTCTCTTGCGGTTCAGAAGCCTGCTCTTCTATAGTGTCGGTTTTTACTTCACTTACCTTTTCTACTGGATTTTGGCGATCCAATTGCATCCAGATTATGCCCGATGTGATCAGTAAAAGTATGGTTGCTGCAGCTGCAAAATAAGGCATTCTTCTTTTTTGTTTTTTGCTGCCGGTTTTCTGAGTCAGTTCATTTAAATCATTTTCGAAATCCGAAGAAGAAACGCTTTCAAAACCATCCATAGCTTCTGCTTCGAACGGATGTTTTTGCAGCTCTTTTTCAAAAGCATTCCGTTCGGCATCTGTCATTTCATTTGCCAGGTACCGCCTGAATAATTTCTTATCGATATGATTTTTATTATTGCTCATTTTTTGTTTCCAAACAGATTTTCAGGTTGCGTTTCCCGTTCTGAATCAAACTCTTAATTTTTTTTATTTCAGCTTTTAACTCATCGGCTATTTCGCGGTAACTTTTGTTTTCGAAATAAAACAAGCGTATACTTTGTTTTTGTTCTGCCTTCAGCCGTTTTATACAATCTTCCAGTGCCTTTGCTGTCTCTTCACTGTTCTTCTCTCTGTCAATAGGATGCAATTCCACTTCATTTTCCATAAAAACAGTCAGCTCTTCGTCGATTGAAGTTAAAACTATTTTTCGCGATTTGTTTTTGCGTAATTCCATTAAACAATGGTTTTTGGTAACTACGTACAGCCAACTTTTAAAGTTTTTTACCTGCTGATTTGGAAGATCGGCCTGTAGCTTCTCATAAATTTCAATCACGGCATCTTTCGCCCGCTCAACATCTTTGTAATATTTCAAACAAACCCCATAAACCAAATGCATATATCGTGCGTAAAGCTCACCCAAATATTCCGTTTCAAGGTTTTTTTGAAACAGATTGAGCAATTCTTCATCGCTCAGCATTCTGATATTTTTTTGAAATAAGGTAAGCCGCATTTTGGTTTTAATAGCACCTAAAAGTAAGATAATTCAATTTTATTAAAAATTTTTTATGGAATTCTAAATGCTGTTGCATCCTCTTAGTGAAATCAAAATTTTAAAACTTCAGATTATGAAACATATTATTCTTTCACTGGCCTTGTTTCTTGTGTTTTCGGGCATAGGACTGGCAACAGAACAACGAATTATTACAGGTACCGTTAGCGACGAATCAGGCGCTCCGCTTCCGGGAGTTACTATCATGGTTGAAAATACATCGCGCGGAACAGTTACTGATATGAGTGGGTATTACAGTATTGGTGTTAATCCTCAGGATAAAAACTTAATCTTTTCATTTATTGGAATGGAAACCGAGAAAGTACGAATAGGCAGGGAGGATACGGTAGATGTAAAGATGACCAACGACGAGATTGGTTGTGAAGAAGTGGTGGTGATTGGATATGGACGCCAAAAAAAGGTAGCGCTAACAGGCTGTGTTGCAGAAGTGCCTGTAGGTCATTCTTCTATTATGATAATAAATGATGATTTTGAATGGAATACTGAAAATTACTCAACAATTCGTGAAAACGGATTCAAAAACGTGCGTGTTAATCCGCTGTCTACGTTTTCTATTGATGTTGATAATGCCTCGTATTCCAATGTACGCAGGTACTTAAATTCGGGAAATTTACCTCCAGTTGATGCCGTTCGTATTGAAGAAATGATCAACTATTTTTCGTATGATTATTCGGAACCACAGGGCGAACACCCGTTTAGTGTTTCAACCGAAGTTTCAACCTGCCCATGGAATAGCGAAAATTATCTGATGCATATTGGCCTGAAAGGAAAAAGTTTCGATAAAACGGAATTACCTCCCTCCAATCTTGTGTTTTTGTTTGATGTTTCCGGATCGATGAATTCTTCCCAAAAACTTCCATTATTAAAACGGGCTTTTAAAATGTTGGTGAATGAACTTCGCCCCAATGATCGTGTGGCAATTGTAGTTTATGCAGGAGCTGCCGGAAAAGTACTGGATTCAACACCCGGTAATCAAAAAACAAAAATTCTTAGTGCCCTTGAAAAGTTGAATGCAGGTGGTTCAACAGCCGGAGGAGCAGGTATAAAATTGGCTTACAAAATTGCCGAAGAGAATTTTATTGAAGGTGGAAACAACCGAATTATTTTGGCTACCGACGGCGATTTTAATGTGGGAGTTTCAAGTACTTCAGAAATGGAACGCCTGGTGGAACAAAAACGTGAAAATGGTGTGTTTATCTCGGTTTTGGGTTTTGGGTCAGGTAACATAAAAGACGATAAAATGGAAACCATTGCCGATAAAGGAAACGGGAATTATGCCTATATCGACAATATTCAGGAAGCTCGAAAAGTATTTGTCAGCGAATTTGGTGGTACGCTTTTTACCATTGCCAAGGACGTAAAATTTCAGTTAGAATTTAACCCAAAACAGGTAAAAGCGTATCGTTTGGTGGGGTACGAAAACCGTTTGCTGAACGATGAGGATTTTAACGATGATAAAAAAGATGCCGGAGAAATCGGAGCAGGACATACGGTAACTGCACTTTACGAAATTGTTCCGGCCAATTCAAAAAGTAAAAAACACCAGCCTTCGGTTGATCCGCTAAAATACCAGAATAATGAAACAGTAGGTGGAAAAGTAAGCGACGAGTTGTTAACAATTAAACTGCGCTACAAAGAGCCCGAAGGAAGTGAAAGTAAATTAATGGAGATTCCGCTTGAAAGCAAACTTGTTGAAAATACTTCGGCTAATTTCCGTTTTTCGGCCGCGGTGGCTGAATTTGGCATGCTGCTTCGCAATTCTGAGTTTGCCGGAAACACAAATTTCGATTCCATTTTGGAACTTGCGCGCAGGGCAAAAGGCGATGATGAGGAAGGTTATCGCTCAGAGTTTATTCAGCTTGTTAAAATGGTGAATGATTTGCAGTTGCTCGCCGAAGAATAATTCCCTTAATAGTGAAATATTTATGAAACGTATTGCGGTAATACTTACTGTTTTATTGGCCGGAGTTCAGATAATATCGGCGCAAACTGCTTTCGAAGACGCTGTAAAAAGGGTAGGGATTTTACTAAATGTCCCAATTTCTTTCCATTCTTCCGAAAATTCGGAATTAATATCCCCAGCAGCGGTAACCGAGGGATCGCCCATTCCTGATATTGCGCAACAATATGGTCTAAAGCCGGCTCATGGAAACACTTTTTTCAATGCGTATTTCGGACTGGTTACAGCAGTGCTCGAACATAGTGACGGCGAATGTATTGTTTTGGCAAGTATTCCTCCTGGTAAAGGCGGTGGTGGTTTTGGATATCTTGCAAAAGATAGTTTACAGGAGGCGGCTTTTGAGCATCTCTTTTTCGGACGGATAAAACACGATTTTAGGTATGGGAAACCTTTTAGTGGTGCTTCAGAGGTAGATGTTCTTGAATTGTACTCGATGCTAAACATGTACCCATCGGAAAAAGCAGGAGATATGTTTAAGGCCGAAGCAATGGCCGGCTATCCGCTGAACTTTAGAGGCAATGTTTTCAAAGGCAATTATACAAGGGGAAGAGGCGTGGCGATAGGAAAAGACGGACTTTGTATTTTCCTTTATTTTCTGATGACCGATGAGAGTGTGTTTAACTTCGAAACATACCTCGAAGAATTTGATGGGGCTTTTGTATTCGAATGATATAAATAAAATTTTGAGTTGTTATTCAAAACCTTCAAGGTCGTTTATACCTTGAAGGTTTTATATTGCTCAAGAACCCAAATCCCTGAATTTTCTCATAGCAGGTTTTGCAGAACTTTTGCTACTTTCGGGCTTCAATTTTAAAATCGAAGAAATGCGTCGAATTATATTCATTCTTTTCCTTTTTGTTCAAACTTTTACTTTTGCTCAAACCAAACAAATAAGCCTGGAAGATGCCGTTTACGGGCGCTATACTTATTTGTATCCCGAGTCGATGACGGGTTTGTTATGGATGGATGATGAACATTTTTCTTTTGTTGAAAATAAATCTATCGTTGCTGAGTCGGCAAAAACAGGTGAAAAAAATACGGTTGTTTCTCTCTACGAGTTAAACGAAATTACCGGTGCAAACTTAAAGAGTATCCCATCATACCGCTGGATCAGCGAAACTGATCTTCTGCTTTTGTCAGCTAATAAATATTGGTTGGTTGATAGGGATAAAAAGGAAGTAAAATTTCAGATTGAACTACCCGAAGAAGCAGAGAATGCTAATTTCTCTGAAGAAGGACAATTTGTGGCTTTCACGCAGGGAGATGATTTATTTATCGCGCTGGCTAACGGAACTACAAAACAAATTACCAGCGATGGCGGTAATGGAATTGTAAACGGACAAACGGTTCACCGTAACGAATTTGGCATATCCGGTGGTATTTTTAATTCGCCCGAAGGAAATTTTGTGGCTTTCTACCGCAAAGACGAGAGTATGGTAAAAGATTACCCGCTGGTGGATTTTATGGTCCGCGAAGCCGAATACACGCCAGTAAAATACCCAATGGCCGGAATGGCAAGTCATCATGTAACTTTGGGCGTTTACAATATTAAAAATGGGAAAACCACCTTTCTGAAAACAGGTGAGCCATTGGATCATTTTCTTACCAATGTGGCCTGGTCGCCCGATGAGAAATATATTTACATGGCGGAGTTGAACCGCGAACAAAACCACATGCAGCTAAATTGTTACGATGTGGCAACGGGCGAAAAAGTAAAAACACTTTTTGAAGAATCGGATAAAACCTATGTGGAACCTCTTTACCCCATTCAGTTCTCGAAAGTAAATCCAAAAGAATTTTATTACCTGAGCCGTCAGGATGGATGGTTTCATGTGTACAAATACAACACCAATGGCGAGCTGGTGAAGCAAATTACAAAAGGGGAGTGGGAAGTAACCAAAATGCTTGGTTTCGATGCCAAAGAAAAATCGTTGTTTATTGAGGCCACAATCGATGATCCGCTGCAAAACAATATATATAAAGTGGATGTGAAATCAGGTAAAACTGTACGACTTTCAACAGAAACCGGAGTTCATGCCGGAACTTTAAGTCCCGAGGCGACTTATATTTTAGATGGTTGGTCGGCTAACGAATTCCCTGGAAAAGTTGATTTAATTGCAACAAACGGAAAAGATAAACGAACTATTTTCGAATCGGAAGATCCGCTAAAAGGATACCAGCTTGGCGAAAACAAACTGGTAACTTTAAAAACCAAAGACGGTAAATACGATTTGTACGGACGTGTGATTCTGCCGAATGATTTTGATCCGGCAAAAAAATACCCGGTAGTAGTTTATGTTTATGGCGGACCTCACTCGCAACTGGTAACCAAAAGCTGGCACAACCAGGCGCGCTGGTGGCAATATTATATGGCTTCTCAAGGCTACATTGCATTCACGCTCGATAACCGGGGAACATCAAATCGTGGTCGTGCGTTTGAAACATCCATTCACCGAAATTTGGGTGTATTGGAAACCGATGACCAGATGCAGGGAATTGAATACCTGCTTTCCCTTCCTTATGTTGATGCCGACCGGATTGGCGTTCACGGATGGAGCTACGGTGGTTTTATGACTCTGAATTTGAAGCTGAAACATCCTGAAGTTTTTAAAGTGGCAGTTGCCGGTGGTCCCGTCGTTGACTGGAGCATGTACGAAATTATGTACGGCGAGCGTTATATGGATATGCCGCAGGAAAATCCCGAAGGTTACAAAAAATCGGACATGACCAATTACGTGGAGAACCTGGAAGGAAAACTGATGTTGATTCATGGCGTTCAGGACGAAACTGTGGTAATGCAACACAGTATGAAATTCTTACGCGAATGTGTAAAACAGAACAAGCAGGTTGACTTTTTTGCTTACCCGATTCATCCGCATAATGTGCGAGGAAAAGACCGTGTACACCTGATGGAAAAGGTAAGTCAGTATTTCTTCGAGAACCTCTAGTTAATTTAGCGGTTCATCCGTTTCTTTAGATTAAAATTTACGACTAATTGTGTCAGTAGTTCGAAAAAGTGAACAATCTGACGCAAAAAGCAATAACTTTGTCGTTAGCTAAGCAATAGAAACTAAACAATATGAACGGACAAATTAAGGAAATAGCCATGAGGCTAAGAGGTTTACGCGATATGCTCAATCTTTCTGTTGACGAAATAGCAACAAGCTGCCGGGTGTCCGCCGAAGAGTACGAGGATTACGAAAGCGGAAAAACGGATATTCCAATTGGAGTTCTCGAAAACATATCAAAAAAATATAATATTGGGTTAACGGCATTGCTTTTTGGCGATGAGCCTCACATGAAATCATTTTATCTTACCCGGGCCGGACAGGGAACTGCCATGGAACGTACCCGGGCGTATAAATACCAGGCGCTGGCATCGGGGTTTACAGGACGGAAAGCCGATCCGTTTATTGTAACTATTGAGCCGGATGCTGATGAAAAACCAATTCATCTGAATAGTCACAACGGACAGGAAATGAACTATGTTTTGGAGGGCAAAATGCTGCTGAGTGTCGGAGGACACGAATTAACACTGAACGAAGGAGACAGCCTTTATTTTGATGCTACGCTTCCGCACGGAATGAAAGCATTGGAGGGAAAAACAGTAAAATTTCTGGCCGTAATTCTATAATAAAAACTTTGACGCTACATGATTGAAAAATACTTAAAACAAACTGCTTTTACCGATTTTGAGGATTTTAAAGCCAATTACGAGTTAATTATTCCGGAAGATTTCAACTTTGCTTACGACGTGGTAGACGGGTGGGCGGAAAAGGAACCCAATAAAAGGGCTCTGCTCTGGACCAACGACAAAGGCGAAAGCCGTTCATTTACTTTTGGCGAATTAAAAGAAATTACCGACCGCACAGCCGGTTATTTTTCGTCGCTGGGAATTGGAAAAGGCGATATGGTTATGGCCATTTTAAAACGCCGTGCCGAGTTTTGGTTTACCATTATTGCCTTGCATAAAATTGGGGCGGTTATTATTCCGGCAACACACTTACTCACTAAAAAGGACATTGTTTACCGTAACAATGCCGCTACGATAAAAGCTATTGTTTGCGATGGTGATGAACTGATCACTTCGCATGTAAATGATGCCTTGCCCGAGTCGCCATCCATTGAAAAAGTGGTGTCGATCGGACCGGTTATTCCTGAAGGTTGGGAAGATTTTCATAAAGGAATTGAAAATGCAGCGCCGTTTCAGCGTCCTGCAGAACCTACAAAAAATGACGATCCGATAATCGTAAGTTTTACATCGGGAACTACCGGCGATCCGAAAATGGTGGTACTCGACAGTGTTTATCCGCTGGCGCACATTGTTACCGCAAAATATTGGCAAAATCTTCACCACGACAGTTTGCACTTAACCATTGCCGACACCGGTTGGCTGAAAGCGGTTTGGGGAAAACTGTATGGCCAGTGGCTGGTTGGCGCTTCGGTATTTGTTTACGATCATGAAAAATTTACGCCTTCCGATATTCTGGAAGTGCTTTCAAAATACCAGGTAACCTCGCTTTGTGCTCCGCCAACTATTTTCCGCTTTTTGATCAGGGAGGATATGAGCAAATATGATTTGTCGGCACTCGAATGGTGCACCATTGCCGGAGAAGCGTTAAATCCGGAGGTTTACAACCGTTTTTACGATTTAACAGGAATTAAACTGCGCGAAGGTTACGGACAAAGTGAAACTACGCTGTCGGTTTTTACTTCGCCATGGGTGGAGCCAAAACCGGGCTCGATGGGGCTTCCAAGTCCACACTATGATATCGATCTGCTCACCTCGGAAGGACGATCTGCCGAAGCCGGAGAGCAAGGGCAAATTGTAATTCGTATCGATAAAAATTATCCTGCCGGATTGTTTGACGGCTACTACCGTAATAAACAATTGACTGACGAAGCCATGTCGGATGGAATTTATTACACCGGCGATTTGGCCTGGAAAGATGAGGATGGTTATTTGTGGTTTGTGGGGCGCGCCGATGATGTGATTAAAAGCTCAGGTTACCGTATCGGGCCTTTCGAAGTGGAAAGTGCGCTGATGACTCACCCTGCTGTAGTGGAATGTGCTATTACAGGAATTCCTGACGAAATTCGTGGGCAGATTGTAAAAGCCACTGTTGTTTTGGCACCGGATTATAAAGAACGTGCCGGCGACGAGTTGGTAAAGGAGCTGCAAAATCACGTAAAAGAGGTGACTGCCCCGTATAAATATCCACGGCAAATTGAGTTCGTTGATGAGCTGCCAAAAACCATCAGCGGAAAAATCCGCCGGGTGGAAATTCGTGAGCGCGATAATGTGGCTGATTAATTTTACCGGATAACATCGAATTCCTTTGCAATATTTGCCGGCTGTTTAATCGGAAATCATATTTTTGCGTATCATTTTTTGCAAAAATTGTATTTGAGACGATTCGAACAAAATAAGCCGGGTTCTTTAACAGGAATTTTTGTGGTTTTGCTGTTGTTTGTTCCCCTGTTAAATTGGGGGCAGGACAGTATAACCGGCGAAGATTTCCAATACCGGTTGCTGCAAAATATTCATCAGCAGGTTTTTGAATATCCATGGGATAATGCCGCTTTTTTCCCCGGGAAACTGGAGTTGGCAAACCGTCAAACGATGAAACGCGAACTCAAAGACGCGAAAGAATATGCACATAATCCGGATGTATTGGAAACTTATTTTTCCGTTTTAGATCATCTACCTACTCCCGATAAGGCAATTTTTATCAAGAGTTTCTATTATTATCAGTCAGAAATAAAAGCTGAGCTGGATAAAGCAGGTCTTGGTGAAGATTTGCAGTATTTGCCGGCAACTCTTTCTGCATTTTACAGCGAAGCTAACAGTTCGTTTAAAAGGGCAGGGGTATGGCAATTGACCCATTTTCAGGGGGTGCTGAATGGTTTGCAAATCAACAAACTTATTGATGAACGACTGCATGTTTCAAAAGCGACTCATGCCGCCGTTCAGGAATTGAAAAAAAATGAAGCGTTGTTTGATCATCCGAAAAAAGCTGTGCTGGCATTTGTTTTCGGAAAAACCGAGATTAAAAATCTTTGTAGTCGTGCGGGAGGTGATGATTGTTCGGTAAACAATCTACTGGAAATAGCACCAAAAGAGATGACTGATTTTATGGCAGCTTACCAGGCAACAGCCGCTTTCTTAAGCCAGAATAAATTTATGCCGGAACAGGAACCGCAAAAAACGGCAGAAGCAAAAGTACGCATACAAACGCATTTTGAGCAGATCAGTGCGGTGCTGCCGATTTCAGCCGATGAACTACACTTTTTAAATCCGCAGTTTCCCTATTCCATTATTCCTGAACAGGCATCGGTAACATTACCTGAGAAAATGAAACAAGACTTTTTGTTTCTGCAGGATTCCATATATAATGGTGTAGACTCAACCTTGTTTGAGGTGGTGGCGCAAAAAATCGAATATCCACCGGCACCCAATCGTCAGTATGTGGGCGAAAAGGTAAAGGATCTGGAAATAGAAGGAAAAACAAAAATCAGGTACACCATAAAATCGGGTGATGTACTTGGTTTTATCGCCGAAGATTACGATGTGCGCGTGGCCGATTTAAAATACTGGAACAACATTTACGACGAGCGCAAAATTCAGGCGGGAAAAACACTTGATATTTTTGTCGACGACGAAAACGCAGATTATTTTCGCGGACTTCAGCAACAAACAGCTATAAAAGAGAAGCAGAAAACTGTAGTTCCGGATTTTGCTTCAGCTACTTTACCGGGGATTGTAATTCCTGAGTCGTCAAGAAAAGTGGAACACATTGTAAAAAGCGGCGAGTCGCCGTATGTAATTGCACAAAAATACGATGGTGTAACGCCCGAGAAAATTCTGGAATGGAACAGCATCAGCGATGCGCGTAAAATTCAAATTGGTCAGAAATTAATCATCTACGTACAATGAAGCCGTTACAGACATTAACATTTACTATGAGCGTAATTGCTTTGCTGGCAGGCGCAATGTGGCTAATGCCCGACGATGGTTTCGAGGTGGGCGAAATGACCTTCCATATGCCGACTTTCCCTGAAATAATGGGTGTTGATGATGTGGAATATACCGATGTATCGGAAATATTAGCCCAACAATTTGAAATTGATTCGCTGGTAGATATCGAACTGGATACCATTTCCGGTGATACGGTGCTTGAAGTCGTTCACCGGGCAGATTATGATACGCTGGTGCAATCGGTTCGCCGAATTGAAATGACCGATCTGGGGCGGGAGAACATGTATCGTTTTTTCCGTCATTTAAAAAGTGATTCACTGGTTCGTATCATGCATTACGGCGACAGCCAGATTGAAGGCGACCGCATCACCTCTTTCCTTCGAAACAAATTACAGGTGAAATTTGGAGGAACAGGAGTTGGTTTGCGCCCGGCTTTGCAACCATACGATTATGTTTTTAGTGCCTATCAAAAGAATTCCGACAATTGGAAGCGTTACCCGATTTACGGCAAAGTGGACTCAACAGTAGAACACAGTCGGTACGGAGTAATGGGGGCATTTTCGCGTTATGCGCCGTTGGCCAGCGACACAATTCCGTTTAAAGATTCGATTATCTACGAGGCGGAAATGAATGTCTCGAAATCAGATATATCCTACAAACGTACCCGCGAATACGAAAATATGCGGCTGTTTTACGGGAATACAAAACGCCCGGTTGCCGTGCAGTTAATTGCGCGTGGTGATACGGTTTTAAACGATACGCTTTTGGCCGATACAACCTACGCGGTGCTCGAGTGCGAATTACCCGATTCAACAAGCAGTGTTACACTAAAATTCTCGGGATACGATGGCCCGGATGTGTACGGAATTGAACTGGCCTCGAAAAAAGGAGTGATCGTTGATAATATTGCTCTGCGCGGAAGTTCAGGAACCATTTTTACAAAGGCGGATTATCAGCACAGCCTGAAAATGTACAACGATCTGAATCCCAAATTCTTTATTCTGCAGTTTGGCGGTAACGTTATTCCATACATAAAAGATAAAAAAGCGATTGAACGTTATGGCCGTTGGTTTGGAAGTCAGATACAACGAATTAATTCTTTGTGTCCCGATGCTGCCATTCTGGTAATCGGGCCAAGCGATATGTCGACAAAGGTGAAGGATAAGTACGTTACTTATAAACATTTGCCGCAGGTAGTAGAAAAGCTGAAACAAGTGGCACTCGAAAATAATTGTGCTTACTGGGATATGTACGAAGCGATGGGCGGACACAATAGTATGCCGTCGTGGGTGAATGCGCAACCTGAACTGGCACGCCCCGACTATGTGCATTTTTCGGCACGGGGAGCACGCCTGGTGGCCAATATGTTCTACAATGCATTGATTCTGGAGTACAACAACTATTTGGAGGAGGAGATGTAATGGAGAAGAAAGTAAAAAGTACCGAGCTACGAGCTACGAGTTTCGAGATCAGTGTCATCTCGAACGTAGTGAGAGATCTATTTCAACGAAGCTTCAGGTTACAAGTTGCAAGTTACAAGTGGTTTATCAATCTTGTTCTTCAATCTCTGTTCAATCTCCATCAATCTCCAAAAGCTCGTAGCTCGCAGCTCGTAGCTCGCAGCTTCTCTCTTTTTGGCCTTGCCCTAATCCTGCTCATCGGGACATCCGTTTCTGCGCAGCAAAACAGCTACTTCTACCACGTTAACCAATACAACTTTGTTCGTTACGACCGTAATGAAATGCATTACCCCGGAGACCGGACAAATGCTGAACGATTTTATGCAAAACTGGAACAACTGGTAAACACCGGCGAAGGACGTGTAAACATCGTACAAATTGGCGGTTCACACATTCAGGCCGGTTCGTTTTCGGGGCAAATGCGCAACCGTTTTCAGCAGCTTAACGGCGAAATGAATGCCGGTTGGGGATTTATGTTTCCGTACCGCATGGCACGCACCAATTCTCCTTTTGGCTATTATATTCGTTATAACGGTTATTGGAAAACATTCCGAAATGTTGAGGGCCGGAAAAGCGGAACACTTGGAGTGGGAGGCATTTCTGCAACAACATCGTCGCCTAAAGCCGAACTTACTATTTTACTGGAAGATGAAAACGAACTGGATTACGGTTTTAACAAACTGAGAATTTATTACGAGAACACAGCAAAGAATTACACCTTAAACATTGATCAGGATTTGGTGAAAAACAAGGTGGAAGCCGATGGATACACCGATATTGAACTGAATGAGTGGGTAGATAGTTTGCAGATAACGCTGGAGAAAGATTACAATTCGCAGGGTAATTTTACTTTGCTGGGAATGACCACCGAATCGAATCCAAATGGCATAATGTATCACAGTATCGGGGTAAACGGGGCACATGTTCCGGCATTTTTGCGTTGCCAGCTTTTTACCGATCAACTGGCCGATCTTAGTCCTGATCTGGTAATTCTCGGACTGGGAATTAACGATGCATACGGTAGAAAGTTTTCACAAGCCCGTTTCGAAGATCATTACGATCAACTTATCACCAAAATAAAAGCCGCTGCGCCCAACGCTTTAATTGTATTTACCACCAACAACGACAGTTACATGTATCGCCGCTACGTGAATAAAAATGGCGAAAAGGTTAAGGACAGCATGTTCAAAATGGCCAAAAAATACAATGCCGGTGTTTGGGACATGTTTTCGGTAATGGGAGGTTTAAATTCCATTGTACTGTGGCAAAAAAACGGTCTGGCGCAAAGCGATAAAATTCATTTTACCCGCGAAGGTTATTTAATGATAGCCGATTTGTTTTTTGGTGCACTGATGAAGGATTTTGAAAACTTTTTGATTGATAAAAAAGAAATTACAATAAACAGTTATTTCGAGGATGGAGGAGAGGAAGGAAGCTTTGAGGGGCAGATTACTCAGTCGCTTACTCCTTCGAAATGACAGGATAACTAAGACTGCTTGGACTTACTACAACAAATAGAATTAAAAGAACTGCTACGGAATATTTTTCTGTACGACAAAACGGCACCGCTAATATTTACACGCTTTTTCTTTTGGGCGTTTTTTGCTTTTGTGTTGGCCGGTTATTCATTGGTTTACAAAAATAAAAACCGAAGTGTACGCGCCGGGTATCTGTTCCTGGTAAGTTTGTTTTTCTACTACAAATCAAGCGGATTCTTTTTCTTTATTTTGCTATTCAGTACGCTCACCGACTTTTTTATTGGTAAAGGAATTTACAAATCGAAGAGTGATTTGACCCGGAAACTGCTGATTGCGGCGAGTGTAGTCATTAACCTTACTCTGCTGGCCTATTTTAAATATGCTTACTTTTTTATCGACAGTGTTAACCTAATGCTGGGCACCGATTTGCATGTGATTAATCATCTGGCACTGTGGGCCAACGAAGCAACGGGTACCCATTTCGAAGTAAACCAGATTTTGTTGCCGGTGGGTATTTCGTTTTTTACCTTTCAAACCATTAGTTATTCGGTTGATGTGTACCGCGGTGAAACCAAACCCGTAAATAACTTAATCGATTTTGGTTTTTATGTTTCGTTTTTTCCGCAGCTGGTTGCCGGTCCCATTGTTCGTGCATCGGGTTTTGTAAAGCAGATATACGAAGATTACCGCCTTTCGAAAGAAGAATTTGGCTGGGCTATTTTTATTATTCTGAAGGGATTAATTAAGAAAATATTTATTGGCGATTACATTGCCGTAAACTTTGTCGATCGTGTTTTTTCCGACCCTGTTACCCATTCGGGATTCGAAAATCTGATGGCATTATTTGGCTACTCGCTGCAGGTTTATGTCGATTTTTCAGGATATACCGACATTGCAATCGGAGTGGCGCTGTTAATGGGCTACCGCTTGCCGCAAAACTTTAATTCGCCTTATAAGGCAAAAAGTGTTGCCGAATTTTGGAAACGATGGCACATGTCGCTTTCGTCGTGGCTGAAAGATTATTTGTATATCCCGATTGGTGGAAACCGCGAAGGCTCGGTGTTTAGTTATATCAGCCTGGGTGTTATTCTGGCAATCGTCGTGCTTTTGGCCGGGAAGCTGATCCTTGTACCAATATTTGCTATCCTGGTACTGCTATTTGCTTTACTGGCGCATTTCTTCCCCAATATAAAAAAGCATATTAATACCAACATCAACCTGATGCTTACCATGTTGCTCGGAGGACTGTGGCACGGCGCATCGTGGCAGTTTATTATTTGGGGAGGACTAAACGGTGTAGGATTGGTGATCTATAAATTCTGGCGAAAAATAAGCCCGTGGGAGAAGCGAAGTAACTGGATGGTAAATATCTGGAAGATTGCCATAACATTTAGTTTCATCACCTTTACACGTGTATTTTTCCGCTCCGAATCGATGGATGTTGTGCGCGGAATGCTACACCAAATTGGCACCGACTTTAAGCTTTCGATGATTCCCGAAGTAATTGTAGCCTACAAATGGGTTTTCCTGATGATGTTGTTTGGTTTTGTAACGCACTGGCTGAGCTATGATTTGAAGGACCGGGCAAAAAACTGGTTTATCGAATCGCCAATGTGGGTAAAAGCAGCTATATCGGCTATTGTGGTAATTATCGTTTACCAATCCGTTTCGGCTGATATGCAACCCTTTATTTATTTCCAGTTCTAGACGTTTAATTTTAATCAAAACGCATTGGTATCGGACCTGTTGGTGCAAATGAAATAAAACGTTTTTTCGATTGTTCGTCGAGTGAGAAACCAATAAAGCTCATATCATCCGGATGGAAAGGATAAAAAGCCAAACGCAGCCTGAAAGTTTCAAAAACAAGGTTTTCGTTGTGTAAACGAATGCCAATACCAATGCCGCTATAATAATCCTGTTTAAAAATAAGCTCGCGGTTCGAGCCAATAACTCCAAAGTCGGCAAAACCAAAAATAGCCATATTGAATTTGTAGAATTGCGCAGGCAGAAATACAACATGTTCCAGTTTTAGGTTTAAACGTTGTTTGCCAATTGCAATGTCGCTGCCGAAACCACGAATATGATCACGGTCTCCCAGTGTTAAATGTTCAATATCAAAACGTCGCACGCCAAGTGTGTAATTCAGATCAATAAAGGTTCTTACCTGTTTTTTCCCGGCTGTATTCAGTTTCGAAATGAAGTTAACATCACCCTGAATCATTCCTTCCTCAAAATGCCTGTTTTTTAAATACCCGCCAATTCCTGCACTTGTAAACAGGTAGCCACTCCGGCTTAGCAGTAAATTGCCGTTCGATGTTAAAAAATGCAGGTAGTGGCGGTCGCCAAACTCATTGGCATCGTAGCCATAAATAAATTCGTTTTTAAAACCTTCAGGAATATCCTCGGTAATTCCATAGCTGTAAATTAACTGGTCTTGAATATACCGGCGTTGCGAAATGGTAAGACTTGCCATGTACAACGTGTGGTTGGAGAAGAAATGACTGTTTTCGGGTTCAACCAACGGCTCGTTGAAGTAGTTCCAGTTATTCATACCTGCCGATAAAACAAGTTCGGTTATATTTTCGTGTCGTGGACTAATATTAAAACTTCGGCCGCCCCAAAGGTAATTTACCGAAAGATCCATAGGCTCCTCCACTTTTACCGGATCGTTATTTGTAATTCGGTCGGTACGGTACATGCGTGCCGAATAACCGCCATATCCCCACTTAATATTTTGTGTTAAAAAAGGTTTGGTTACTTCAGTTACAAAACCTTCTCGCCTGTAAGTATTTAAATAACCCAGGCGAATGTCGAGAAATCGCCCGCCAATGTTTTTTATATTGTAAAAGGTCTCAACACCCAGGTAAGGTTCCTTCTCCACATGGCCGACAAACTTTACCGATACCTCGTGCCCAACACCAAAAATGTTACGGTTGTAAATCTCCAAATCACCCGAGCTGGTACCATTTACACCTCCTGAAACCCCAAAAGAAAAACGGTCTTTTGTTAAAACCAAAACATTTACCAGCCCCGGATATACAGGATCCTGCTCAACATATATTCGTACATCTTTAATATATGGCAAGTCCCTTATAATCCTTTCGTTTTCGTACATCTGCTCCGGCTTTAACATGTCGCCAATTTTAAAAAGCAATAATTTGCGAATGGTTTTCAGGTTTGATTTTGTATGAATTGTATTGGCAGCACGCTCGGCCCAGTGGGTAGCTTGTTTTGTGGTGTCGGTACAGGTTGGCCCAAAAACATCAAGAGCGTTAATTTTTATTTCGGCAATAATTTTGCCTTCATAGTCTTTGAAATAGTCAAGGGCAAGCGCCTTTTTATCAACGTAAGGACGGGGAGGGGTAATTATAGCATCGTAAAGCCAGCCGGTAAGTTTGCGGCGGTTGGCCCGGTTTTCCAAACTGTCGTAAAAATGTTCCTGCTGAAGTGTGGGTGTCTTTATCACTATCGAAGTATCGAGCGGAGGTATTTGTGCGCTAACTGTAGTGCCGGCCACCAGTGCCAACAGCATAAAACCAATTATAATAAACGCTTTCAACTTCACCGTTCCCCCTTTTTTACTTCAGCAAATGAATAAGTTTTTTTGAAAGTAAGAATTTTATTATTTAAAGTTTTTAAATCATACTGTTAATTTACGTTAAACACAGTTCGTGAAGGCTGACATTCACGACACCTTACTGTAAAAAATACTTGAATACTTTATTTATTGAGACCTGAGTAGAAAAGATTTATATAATTACTTTCGACTTACTAAAAAAATTAACAAACATTTGCTTTTGATTTAAAAATTTCTTTAAATTGCGTTCACATTAATTAACTATACTATTCCAAAATGATCCTTCTTGAAAATATAAAAGGTAAGAAACTTACCGGTAATGCTTTAAAGAATTATCGCCGGAAAAAGAAGATTTTAAGTCTTTTATATCAAAACGACACACTTTCAGCAACTTTTCTTTCCAAAGAAATAGGAGTAAGTTTACCCACGGCCATATCTTTATTAAAAGATCTTGGCGAGTGTAAGCTGGTCGAGGTGCGTGGAAGCGGTGAGTCGAAAGGCGGACGACGCCCTACTTTATTTGGCCTAAAGAGCGACAGCATTTTTGTTATTTCGTGCGAGTTAGGGCGGTTTAGTGGAAAAATTGGTGTTTATAATTCGCATAACGAGCTGGTTGCCCCAATTACCGTTGTTGAAACATCAATTGATGATGACAACCTGGTAGATAAGCTGTATGCCGAAGCCCGCCACATACTGGAAGTGAATAACATTGATTACAGCCGCGTATTTGCAGTAGGAACGGCTATGCCCGGTTTGGTTGATTCGATTAATGGAATAAACTACACCATTAAAAAAGAGGCATACAGAAATGTTGTTGAACGCTTAAGTATGAAATTCGGCAAGATGGTGTACATCAATAACGATGCACGAATGGAAGCTTACGGCGAGTTTATTTTTGGCACCGCAAAAGACCATAACGATGCCGTTATTATAAACTGGAACTGGGGTTTGGGTATCGGGCTTATTCTTGGAGGTAAATTGTATAACGGCTCAACCGGTTTTGCCGGGGAACTTTCGCACACCAAATACGAAGAAGACGGCGATTTGTGTGTGTGCGGGAAACGAGGTTGTTTAGAGACGGTGGTTTCGGCAAGTGTACTTATTAAACGCGCTAAAGATGCCATCGCAGAGGGAAAGATATCGCAATTAACCAACAGATTTCAACATAAAATTGAAGAACTACGACCCGAAGATGTAATCGAGGCAGCTAAGCTGGGCGATGAACTGGCCATAACACTTTTAAGCGAAATTGGTCAGGCTTTGGGGAAAGCACTATCAAATACTATTCAGTTACTAAATCCTGATATAATTGTTATAGGAGGAATTGTATCGCGTGCCAACCAATACATTCTTACACCTATTCAGCAAGCAATTAATCAGCACTGTTTAGAGCAAATATCTGGTAATATTGAAATTGTTATTTCCAATAACTGGGAACAATCCGGTTTATTGGGAATTACAGCAAAACTTTTTCAAAAATTATTCAGCGATATGTATAAATAATCTAAGTATTAATCTATTTCTAGTTCATTTAAAATTCAAAATCTATGCGAAAGATTTTTTTGATTTTAGGAATGTGCTTTGCATTACTAGGTAGTGCTTACGCGCAGCAAACGGTGACAGGAACAGTTACCGGCGACGATGGCCTCGGGATTCCCGGAGTCTCAATAGTTGAAGCGGGAACATCAAATGGAACCATCACCGATATCGATGGTGTGTATACCATTTCAGTTGCCGACGATGCATCAATCGTTTTTTCTTTTGTGGGAATGCAAACCGTGCAGGAAGCTGTTAACGGGCGCTCAACCATTGATGTAACAATGGCCGAAAGCCAAATTGGTTTGGAAGAAGTTGTTGTAACAGCTTTGGGTATTTCCAAAGAAAAGAAATCGTTGGGTTATGCCGTAACCGAAGTTGGTGGCGACGACATTTCTGTTGTTAAAGACCATAACCCTGCAAACTCATTAGTGGGTAAAGTTGCCGGTGTTGTTGTAACACAAGGTTCAGGTAGCCCGGGTAGTGGTTCGCGTGTAATCATCAGGGGTAACAACTCGATTACAGGTAACAACCAGCCATTAATTGTTGTTGATGGTGTACCTATTGATGCAACCGGATCGAACAGTGGTGGTAGCGTTTATAACAGTACGGTAACCGGAGGTGGAATCACCGATATCAACCCTGACGACATTGAGTCTATCTCGGTACTGAAAGGACCAAACGCTGCGGCATTGTATGGTTCGCGTGCAGGTAACGGTGTACTTTTAATTACTACTAAAAAGGGTACAAAAGGAAAAGGTTTGGGAATCTCTGTAAACTCGAACATTACCTTCGACAATCCAATGTTACTTCCCGACTATCAGAACGAGTACGGACAGGGTAGTCAGGGTAACGTACCCGGTAATGTTGAGGATTTGAAAAACTCAACCGGCTCTTGGGGACAACGACTTGACGGCAGCAGCCAAATGTATTACACCGGCGAAGAAAGACCATATTCGGCGATGCCAAATAATGTTGAAGATTTCTTCCGGACAGGTGCAAAATACATTAATTCGATCGCAATTGCCGGTGCCGGCGAGAGTCATTCAATTCGTTTCTCTTACACCAATAACAAAACGGAGTCGATGATCCCGAATTCGGATTTAAGAAGCCACAACTTTAACTTGCGTGGAGTCGTTGATTTAAATGATAAATTAACGCTTGATGCTAAGGCAACTTATTTCTGGCAAGAACTTAACAATGCAGCAAATCAGGGATCGGAAGGTATTTTGGCTTATGTATACGATATGCCTCGTAACGTTGATATTGAAGATCTGAAAACCTATCAAAATCCTGAAGAGTCGTTGAACTCTATCTCATACGGTGCATTGGGCGCCAATCCATACTGGATGCTGTATAACGATATGAGAAATGACAGAAGAGAACGTATTCTCGGATTTAGTAAATTAAACTACGAGATCGCTCCATGGTTATCGGCTTTTGCAAGAGTAGGTACCGATGTAACGATCATGAAATCAGAATCTGTTAATCAGCCGGGTCACCACTTTTATACAAGTGGCCGTTTAACATTCAGCAATACACGGGTAACGGAAACAAATGCCGACTTCCTGCTGATGTTTAACAAAGATCTTACTCCTGATTTAAATCTTTCGGTAAATGCCGGTGGTAACCACTCGTATCGTACTTACGAATACCAAAGTATTTATGGTGAGGATTTTAAAATTCCGAGTCGTGCAACAGTTGCCAATACTGTAACACAAACGCCGTCGTACACTCCATTAAGAGAAAAGAAAGTAAATTCTCTTTATTTCCAGGCTTCATTATCGTACCGCGACTTTGCTTACCTGGATGTAACAGGACGTAACGATTGGTCTTCGACTTTACCACAAGACAACCGCTCGTATTTCTATCCATCCATAACAGGTTCGTTATTGCTGCAAGATTTTATCGATCCGAATGCAGAAGTATTTAACTTATTGAAAGTTCGTTCGAGCTGGGCAAATGTTGGTAACGACACCAGCCCATATCAGTTGTATTCGTACTACAATCTGGCAAACGACGGTTACCTTGGATTAACTCAGTTGTCGCGTCCTTCTACAAAACCAAATGAGGAATTATTACCTGAGAATATTGCTTCGTTCGAAATTGGTTTGGAAGGTAGCATGTTGAATAACCGCATGTTCTTCGACTTCTCTTGGTATAATATCAAAACTACTGACCAGATTTTCAATGTACCGGTTCCTTCATCAACAGGATATGATTATTTCCTTGAAAACATTGGTGAAACAACCAATAAAGGTGTTGAATTGTTGGTAGGAGGTATTCCTGTAAAAACAGGTGATTTTAGCTGGGAAACAAGTTTCAACTTCTCTAAAAACAACAACGAACTGGTAGAGTTAACTGAAGATCTTGACAGCTATGTGTTCAATGAGTCAAACTCGGGCAACATTCGTTTACAGGCAACAGTTGGCGGAGGTTATGGTGATTTATACGGAACAACCTGGAGAACTAATGATGCCGGACAGATTGTGGTAGATGCCAACGGTCGTCCGCAGGCTTCAACCGATAAAGTTTATCTTGGTAACTCGCAGCCCGACTGGACTGCCGGTTTTACCAATACATTTACTTATAAGGATGTTTCATTGCGCTTCCTGATCGACGCACGTGTTGGTGGTAAAATTTACTCACAAACCAATGCTGCACTGGTAAGTAGTGGTGTGGTAGAAGAAACACTTCAATACCGCGAAGAAGGTATTCTTGTTGACGGTGTTGTTCTTCAGGAAGATGGTTCATACCTTCAAAACACAACTGAAATTAGTGCCCAGGATTACTGGTCGTCGGTTTCAGGAATTGCTTCAGAATATTTATTCGATCAAACCAACGTTCGTTTACGCGAATTGGTACTGTCGTACAAAGTGCCACAGTCGTTAATCGGAAATACCTTTATTCAGGGGGCTACTGTAGGTTTGGTTGGACGTAACTTGTTCTTTATTTACAAGGACATTCCACATGTTGATCCGGAATCGAGCCTGGGAACAGGTAACAACGGACAGGGTATTTTGTCGTACAACTTACCAACTGCAAGAAGTATCGGATTTAACGTAAACATTAAATTTTAAGGAGGCCAGCAAAATGAAAAATATATTAAAAATATTCGTAATGTTTATAGCGGTATTTTTGCTGAGCAATTGTACCGATGATTTCAACGAAATCAATACAAAACCGGATTCATTTACGGTTGATGAGGTGAGTGCGAAATACTTTTTAACGACTCCTCAGTATAAATTGTATGCACCCGATCGTTATCCGTATTGGCGTGCACAGTTAATTCATGCCGACCGATATTCTGGTCAGGTGTGTTTCGGACACAGCAGCAGCTGGTGGTCAGATGAGCTGGGATATGCATATAGTAGTGGTTATACCGATGCTGCATGGGATTGGTTATCGTCTTACATTGGCGACCTGGATAACTTTATGCGCCTTACCGCAACCGGTGGCGAATTCGAAAATGACAAGATGTATGCTATCGGTCAGATCATTAAAGGTTTATATTTCCAAATGTTTACCGATGTTTTCGGAATGGTACCATACAGCGAGGCAACAAATCCTGATATTGTACTTCCTAAATTTGATGAGCAAAGTGCAATTTACGAAGGAATTATTGCCGAACTGGATGAAGCTATTGCTACAATTGGTGATGCAACTTCAACCGGTGTTGCGGTTGATGATGTAGCCGACAACGACCTTTACTGTGGTGGAGATCTGCAACAGTGGAAACGTCTGGCGAATACCTTAAAGCTTCGTATTGGTATGCGTGCTTATGGTGCAGCAGGTGCCGGTTTTGCAGAAAGTGCTATTTCTTCAGCATTGAACTCCGAGCTGCTTGATGGCGAGGGCGACAATATATTAATGGAAAAGGACGAAGAAATTTCGCAGTGGGGTAGTGCTTGCTACGGTGATGTTTGGTATAACTTTGGTGCCGGTTCAGACTGGACAATGAGTAAGACCATGATCGACCTGTTGCGTGATAATAATGATCCTCGTTTAGCTGTTTATGCGCAGCCTGCAGTTGGTGGTACACAAACGCTTGAGAAACCAACTGAAGGATCTGAAGTGGAGAATTTTCAAAAACGTGTAGATTTTATTCTGGCTGTTCTTGACGAAGCGGGTGTTGAATACACAACAACTACTCTTGAAGATGGTAGCATTGAGGTAACCATGCCTGAAAATATGTATTATGTTGGTCAGCCAACCCGCTTAAATGGTAAAATGAGTTCTTTTGCACGTTACAACTTCTTCTCTAAACCAGCAGAAGTGGTAATCAACAAAAAGAATAACGGCGAAATTCGTGCAGAGCTGATCATGTCTTCAGCAGAATCATATTTCTTGCAAGCTGAGGCTGCGGTAATGGGAATGGGTGCAGGAAGTGCTCAGGACTTATACCAGGAAGGTATTCGTCAGGCCATGAAATTATGGGGTGTTAGCGACGCCGATATCGATACTTACTTAGCTAACGAAGATATGGCAATGTTAACAGGTACCGACGATCAAAAGCTGGAGAAAATTGCATCGCAACGCTGGATTGCAGCATTTACTGACGGATTTGAAGCATGGGCAATCGTTCGCGATATGGGATACCCTGCAGATCTTGCAGCAGGTGTTCAGGATGGTGATATTTTTGGCCTTGGCGATATTAACGGAAATTACCCGGCGCGTATGCGTTATGGTAATAGTGTTATTAACACCAATGGTGCCAACTACAATGCAGCAGTTGCTATTCAGGGACCTGATGTACAAGACACTAAATTATGGTGGGCAAAACAGTAACAACACTGTTTTAATCCGATTAACATAAATAGTTTGGTTAGGTTAAACCGTCGTTCATTTATTTTGAACGGCGGTTTTTTTGTTTAACGAGTAAGGGTATTTCTGTAGCTGGTTGTCTGGAGTAAAACAAAGGTTAGTTTTTTATCATAGATAAAGCGTTTGATTAGCGAACCGCCGGTGAATAGATCGGCGGTTTTTCAAATGGAACGAAAATTGCAGGAAACAATAAAACAATAACAGAAAACATTTAAATCTATTACCCTGAGTAATAGAGTGAGTAAAAAGAAAGGGCAGTAGTTACTGCCCTTTCAAATTTATTGTAGTTTATTGTTTTAAATATCAAGTTGTCCTTCAGCGTTGGCATTCGTCAGGTTTCTGACTTTGGTAGTTCCACCCCCAGCCAAAGTAAGCTCTACAGGCTTATTGGTTTTCCAGGCACCGCGTGTAAAATCGGGCACTTCAATAGGTGCCGATCCGTTGGCGATGGACCATTCACTTAACGGAGTAATTGAGCTCCATGCTGCTGCATCATAAACATCCATATCAACCGGAAGTCCGTTGCGCAAACAATCAATCAGGCGCCAGTCCATAATAAAATCCATTCCGCCATGACCTCCTACTTGTTTGGCCATTTCTCCAACCCGTTTAATAATTTCGGGTTCGTATTTTATGCGCAGTTCTTCCATTCCGGCTTCGTCAACAACTTCGTGCCCAAGAGCAATGTGTTGAAGTGGCCATTTTTGTGCAAAACATTTTGTTCCACTTAGCATATGAATACGTGAGTAGGGGCGGGGCGAAGAAATATCGTGTTGAATAAGAATAGTGCGGCCTTTGTTGGTGCGTATCATTTGCATATCCATGTTGCCACGCATCTTCATTCCAACAAACTTTTCAAAGAACGGATCTTCCTTGGCTTTTTCTTCAATGCGGTTTTTCAGCGAAAAGTCATCCGAAATCATTGCAGTCAGATAATCCATTTTATCTCCACGGTTGATGTTCATTGCCTGGCAAATTGGTCCCAGTCCATGAGTTGGATATACATTTGCCTGACGCTGATTTTCGTACAAACGCCACATTTTTGTGTAGGCGCCGTCGGTCATTTTTTCATCCTGCGGCTTATTAAAATGCCAGTAATCCAGGTTGTGGATATAGGCACCTTCGCCATGAATCAAGTCGCCAAAAACACCCTGACGAACCATGTTTAGTGTGAGTAATTCAAAAAAGTCGTAACAGCAGTTTTCAAGGATTACACAATGTTTTTTTGTGCGCTCCGAGGTTTCTACCATTTGCCAGCATTCGTCCATGGTTTTGGCTGCCGAAACCTCAAGCGCCGCATGTGCACCACCTTCCATAGCTGCCAGTCCTACAGGAACGTGCCATTCCCAGGGCGTAGCGGTATAAACCAGGTCGCAAAGACCACTGTCGCATAGTTTCTTAAACTCATTTTCGTCGCCAACAAATTCTTTTGCTTTTGGTAAGCCGGCATCGCTGAGTATTTTCTGAGCACCGTCAACTGCTGCCTGGCGGATATCGCATAAGGCTACTATTTCAACACCATCAATAAAAGTCATTCGTTGTACTGCACCCGATCCGCGGTCGCCAATACCCACAAATCCAACACGTACTTTATCGAGTTTCGGTGCGGCATAACCACACATATTAAACTGTTGCGGATTGTTGTTTACGGCTGCATCTTTTATAAATTGCATGGCCGATGGCTCAGCTTGTGGCTGACTGCACGATGTTAGTCCTCCTGCGGCAATTCCTGCTCCAACTGCACCGGTTACTTTAAAAAAATCTCTGCGGTTTGTTTTCATCTTGGTTTAGACTTGAAATAAGTTTTATAAAAATTACAAAAGCACTGTAAAAGAAAAGAAATTAATGGCAAAAGCCAAGAAGAACGATCAGAAAGGTGAGGCGATTATAAAATCATTCCTTTTTTACTTATATTCGACAACGTATTTCGGTACCAGATCAAAAATATGTTTTATTTGAATTACTCTTTTAGTCTAACTAAAATCAATTAACATGAAACGTCTTCTGTTTTTATGCGCATTCTTAGCTGTTTGTTTAGTGTCGGGAGCGCAGGAAAGTGTAACCAAACAAGGGTGGAATTTTGGGGCATTACCGGCCGTAACTTTCGATACCGACCTTGGTTTTCAGTATGGTGGTTTGGTAAATCTTTATCATTATGGCGACGGAAGCCGCTACCCGAAGTACGATCATAGCATTTACCTTGAAGTATCGCGATTTACAAAAGGCAGCGGGATTAACCGTTTTAACTACGATTCGGATAAACTAATTCCCGGGTTACAAACATCAGTTGATATTAGTTACCTAAGCGACCGCGCCTACGATTTTTATGGATTTAACGGTTATGATGCCGTAGTAAACAAAGACTGGTACGATGATGAAGCAGCGGATTACAGAACCCGGATGTTTTATAAATACGACCGCAAACTATTTCGTTTTAAAGTTGATTTACGCGGAGATCTGGCCGGCGAAAAGTTTGACTGGGTTGGTGGTTTCAACCTCCTGAATTTTAAACTGGATTACGTTGATATCGATAAGCTGAATAAAAATAAGGACGATGAAGATATGCTTCCTCCACATGACCAGGCACCGGGATTGTACGAAATATACCGGGAATGGGGAATTATTTCAGACGAAGATGCTAACGGTGGTTTTGTGCCAACGCTAAAAGCAGGTATTGTATACGATACCCGCGATAATGAACCCAACCCGATGAAAGGAATGTGGACCGAAGCAGTTCTGCTGGGCTCACCCGAGTTTTTGGGAGGAGAGCAGACTTTTACCAAACTTACCCTTATTCATCGTCAGTATTTTACGATCATTCCCAACGATCTTTCTTTTGCCTACCGGCTGGCTTATCAGACAACACTTACCGGAAATGTACCTTTTTACTATCAAACACAAATGATTACTTCAGTAATGAAAAGTTCTACTTCCGAAGGATTGGGAGGTGCCAATTCATTACGCGGAATACTACGTAACCGGGTAGTTGGCGATGCTGTTTTTTTAGGAAATGTTGAGGCACGCTGGAAATTTGCCCGTTTTCAGTTTATGAACAACAACTTTTATATGGGACTAAATGCTTTTGCTGATTTTGGCCGTGTAACAAACAAAATTGATGTGGATAAGAGTAACATTAACGTCCCGGCTATATATCCGAGTCCTTTAGAAAGTTATTTCGATAACGGTGCCGAAGCCATGCACTATTCATTTGGATTAGGTTTGCGTGCTGCCATGAACGAAAACTTTATCATTCGTTGCGATTACGGTATGGCTGCCGATGAACGCGATGGTGATTCCGGAATATATATCGGATTGAATTACTTATTTTAATCGTTTCGACCGGTTTTTATTTTGCTCCTGAGTGGTGTTTTTTATCTCAACGACAAATAACCGCATCTCAACGAAAAAATTCTTTGGGGCAACTAAAGTGCTGTAAATTTGAGTAGAAATTAAAAAAAAAATCAAAATGAAAACACGTAATATTCTGCTCATTGCAACAATTACAATTCTGTTGTCGGGGTGTGTTGTTTACTCCTTTTACCCTTTGTATACCGAAAGTGACCTGTTTGAAAACGATTTGCTGTTGGGCGAGTGGTTTGAAGACGATGATAATGATGTTGTTTTTAGTGGTTCCGATGATTCGTGGAATTTCACCCATCCGTTTCTTGGAGATCAAAAAGACAGTATACGCGACAAAAAACGATACGTACTTAGCCTTACTTCAAACGATAATGGCGTAGTTAAAGAATCGAAATTTGCAGTGCACGTAATTAAACTGGCCGATGAATATTTCCTTGATTTTTATATTGAAGATTACGGAGATGACGATTATATTACGTTAGCTGATCTGCACGTGGTTCCGGTACATACTTTTGCCAAATTAATTGTTTCTGACGACAAACTTGAAATCCGGTGGTTTGATCCGGAGTGGTTGGAAGATCTGATTAAGGAAAACAAGATACGAATTCATCATGAAGACAATGGTGATTATATTCTGCTCACTGCCAACCCAAAAGAACTACAAAAATTTGTAAGTAAATATGTAGATTCGGAAGAAGCGTTTGAAGACGGACTGGACTTAGAGTTATATCGAAAAAAATGAACAGCTCCTTAAAAATTACACTGGGCCGGCTCATTAAAAACAGGGTATTACAACATATCCTGTTTTGGTGTTTATCGTTTTTAATTCTGATGAACGTTTTAAAAGTGTCGGCCGAAGTTAAACAGATCGACCTCATTTATGCTGCTGTTTTTCATTTGCCCATTGTTTGCATGGTTTACCTGAACCTAAAATTACTTTTTCCGCTACTTTGGGAGCGTGGCAATTATATTAGTTACGCTGGCGCTGTAATCGGGGCCGCTGCTTTGGGCTCGGGCTTCTACCTGCTTTTATTCGACAGCCTGATCGATTACATTTTTAAGGGCTATTATTTTATTGCCTACTACAGCTTTTGGGATATTTCGCTATTTTTTGCCATTTACCTGTTTATATCCGGATTATTGCATCTTGCGAGAGGATATTTCCGTGCTGAAGAGCTGGAAAAGGAAAAATCGCAGGCCGAGTTAAAAGCATTAAAATCGCAGATCAATCCGCATTTTCTTTTTAATTCGCTGAACAGTATTTACAGCATGGCCCGGAAAGAATCAAAGGAAGTACCGGAAAAGATCGTTCAGCTAAGTGATTTAATGCGGCATATTATTTACGATTCTGACGCCGATTTTATCGCTTTGGAAAAGGAGCTGGAGATGTTGCAGAATTATATCGATATGCAGAACCTCCGGTCGGGGAAAAACAAAATTGAATTCAACACGATTGGCGATATAAAAGGTAAAAAGATAGCGCCTTTATTATTTCTTCCTTTTGTAGAGAACGGTTTTAAACATGGAATGAAAGGTGGTGCGAATGACGCCTTCGTGAACATAAAAGTTGAAGTTGCGGATAAGGTTTTGCATTTCGAGGTTGAAAATAGCAAAGGGAAGGCTATCGATCCGCTCTCGGCTAAATACCACGGCATTGGAATTGACAATGTGAAAAAGCGCCTGGAAATGATCTATCCCAACCAACACAAGTTGAAGATTTTGGACAACAAAGAAACATTTAAAGTACTTTTAAAGGTGCAACTGAATTAGTAAGGCATGGCCAAATCAAAAACATTGAACTGCATTATTGTTGACGACGAGCCTTTATCGCAGGATGTGATCCGCGATTTTGTTGAGGCCTGTCCGGAGTTGGAGCTCACCGGAGTTTGCAACGATGCTTTGGAAGCCGGTCAGTTGTTAAAACAGAAAGATATCGACCTGCTGTTTTTAGATATAAACATGCCCAAATTAAGCGGAATTGGTTTTGTGAAAAGTTTAAAAGAACCACCGTTGTTTATTTTGGTTACCGCCTATCCCGAATTTGCACTGGAAGGTTTTGAGGTTGATGCGGTGGATTATTTGCTCAAACCTGTTTCGTTCGAACGGTTCCGAACGGCGGTTAACAGGGCACTCGAACGATTTTCCTCACGCACCGAGAACATCGGGCAGCATTTAATGGTACGTGCCAATAAAAAGGATTACCGCTTAAATTTCGACGAAATAATTTACCTGGAAGCGCAGGGCGATTATGTCCGTTTTGTTACCGAAACACAAACGTTGATGGTGCACGGACGATTTAAAGATTTTATTGCTCAGCTACCGGAGAACCGATTCGCCCGCATTCATAAATCCTATGTGGTTTCGCTTGCCAAAGTGGTTTATTTAGAGGGGAACAGTGTAAAACTCGGCAATGTAAAACTACCGGTTAGTTTGAGTTTTAAAGAGGCATTTGTAATTAAATTAAATGCATAAAAAAAGACACAACCCAAAAGGAGTGTGTCTTTCTGAAAATATCTTTTGTTTTACTAGAATTTAAATCCCAGCGTAAACATTACATCGTGAGTTAAACCATCAAAACTGGCTGCTTCCGGTACCGGATAGTAACCTGAACTAGGCGCACTATACGGAAGTTCGTATTCCATCATATCAGTCAACCGGTAGGCAAGATCGAAAGTGAAACTGCCAAAACGGTAACCTAAACCGGCTGAGTAAACATTCAGTTCATCGTTCGACTTGAATTGGTCGTTTCCTAACGATGTTGATTTGTAGGCTGTTGGATAATACTCGTAACCGGCACGTAAACTTAAGTTGTTGGTTGCACGCAGTTCGCCACCTACACGGATGTTGCCAACCGATTTATAGGCATCCTTTATTTCCTGGTTTTCGGGAGTGAAGCTGTAGCCATCGCCACCTCTTCTGAGTTTTGCTGATGAATAATCTACATATTCATAATCAACACTGATCAAACCTTTTTTTGCAATTACAAATGCACCGCTAAATGTTGCACGAAGTGGCGTATGAAGTTGGTAATCGTAATTGTTTAGCGGGGAATATCCGGCATCATCAACTACGCCAGTGTCCTCAAAATCATTTCTTGAATACATAGATGTGTTGAAGAAATCGTGCATATCATAAAATGTTGGCGTATGAATCGATGCCCCCAAACGAACTTCGTTAACAGGTTTGTAGATTAGACCAAATTTAAAGTTGTACCCGGTTCCTGTTGTTCTCAGGTAACTGTCGAATTGCATGTCAACAAAGTTTGGAATTACGTTCTGATCGTCCCATTCTTCGTAGGTGCTCGATTCGCGGTAATAAATATCTGTTACCCCCAAGGTGGCTCCTAAATACACTTTATGGTTAAAGTTTAATCCAACGGCAAAGTTGTATTCATCAATCGATCCCTGACGCGAAATGCTTTTTCGTTGTGCTACGGGGTAGTTCTCAACATTTTGATCAAAAGGATTTTTTTGAATATCACTTCTCCATAATCCTGCATCTTCATCATAATACATTAAATCGGCTCCCGATTCTGTATCTGGATTGTAGTAGGCCAACTCTTCGTAGTAATCGCTCCATCCTGCATTTGGATCTTCACCATTTGCATTTTCAATCAGGTCATCCAGAAATGAACTTGTTACTCCTGAAGCCCCCATAAGTGAGTTGCTGTTAAAATCCTTCAGGCGGTTGTAGCCAATTCCAAGGTTAACGCTGATCAAACCAACATCGCTGCGCGAAGCTGTTGGAATAACGGTTACGTAGCTCAAATTATTTAAGGCAAAGTTGTATTTGTTATCTTCCATCAAGGTATTCATGTAGTTGCCTTCCATTTTTCCGTAGGTGAATTTTGGCGTAATGGTTAATTCCGACGAACGGTAAACCCCCAGGCCGGCCGGATTGATACTGATAGAAGTAAAATCGCCGCCCAATGCTCCAAATGCATTACCCATGGCTCCGGCACGTGCTGTTCCGGAAACCTGAATATTGGAATAACGAAGTGCATCGAGCAAGTCCTGCGCCTGCATAAAAAAGGGCATAAATAGGGCTAGTAAGAGTATGCTGAAATATTTTTTCATGGCAAATAGTTTTTGTCGTTAATGATCCTTTAATACTATCTTCTTCCACCACCACTACGTGATGAACCACCTGAACTTCCTGATGAACCGCCGCTGCTTCTTGAGCCGCCTGAAGAGCTTCCGCTACTTCTTACACTACTGCCACTGCTTCGGTAGCTACTGCCACTACTGCTTCGTGAAGGAGAGCTGCTATAAGTGCTGCTGGATTTGGTAGAAGACGGTGCACGGTATGACCGTGAAGAGCTTCCGCTACTTGAACTACGGTTGTAGGTAGAACTTGAACGATACGATCTGTTGTAAGTTGAAGTCGACTTTGGTGTCGTGTAACTTGAAGATGATCGATTACTGTTCGATGTAACTACCCGTGGTTTTGTGTAGTTTGTACGTGCATCGCTACTTGGTCGTGTATAGCTTCGGGTTGTTGTTGCCGAACCCGGACGAGTGTAGCTTTGCGTACGTGTTGTAGCCGATTTTGATGTAGTTGTTGCCGGACGAGTTGTTGCACTCGTTGTTCTTCTTTGTTCGGTTAGAACTCTTGCGTTATTTGTTGCCGATCTGTCGGATGTAGCCCTGGTTCTGTCGATAGTCCCCGATTTGTTTACTGTACTTGATCCGCGTCGGTTGTTACTTGCCGACACTGCTGCTGCAGAAGATGACCTGCGGCTTGCATCGCCACGGTACACATTCGTTCCTGTCGATCTGCGTTGTCCATAAGCATAACCTCTTCCGTAATCGTTGTAGTAACCGCCGCCGCCGCCGTACCAGCCACCATACCAGCCACCGCCGTACCAGCCACCGTAATAGGGTGGGTAATAGCCATAACCCCAGCCATAATATGGGTAATTCCAACCCCAGCCCCAGCCGGAATAGAATCCACCCCAGCCAAGTGACCAACTAAGCGACCATGATGGGTAGTACCATGATGAATAGTAATATGGATCGTAGTAAAACGGATCGTAATAACTCCAACTGTCCCAATAGAATGGATCGTAGAAAGAAGGACGGTGGAAACGACGGATACGGTAGGCGTAATCTAGTTCGTCGCCATCGTAATAGTTGTTTATTACGTATTTCATTTCATCGTCGTTGTAGTAAACTGTTGTGTCGCTGCCTTCCAATTCCATTTGATCCATGTTGTAGCGCAACACATCGGCATCTTCTTCCGAGCCTTCAAAAATATAGTTGTTCATGGTATTGGTACCATCTTCACCTTTTTCAATATTGCTGATGATCATGGTGTTGGCCGATTTTTCAACCGGTTGTTCCACAACCTCTTCAACTGCTATTGGAGGAGGAACATCACCCGGATTAAAGTAGATGTCGTCGGAATACGTACCAGACACATATCCTCCCGTCGTACAAGCTCCAAGAACGATAGCCAGTAATCCTAAAAATGTTAATCTTGATTTCATAAGGTATCCTCCGTTTATTTAATGTCAATAATAATTACTTTCTTTGTAAGCTCAAAATTAATAATGTAAAAACAAAATCTATACCAAATATTAGATTATGGCGAAAGAATTGACCTCGCGTAGCGAGAATTATTCACAATGGTACCAGGATTTGGTAATTAAAGCAGACCTTGCCGAGAATTCAGCGGTTAGAGGGTGTATGGTGATAAAGCCTTATGGCTACGCCATTTGGGAGAAAATGCAGGCCGAGTTAGACCGTATGTTTAAAGAGACCGGACACGTTAATGCTTACTTCCCGCTTTTTATACCAAAATCTTTTTTTAGTAAAGAAGCTGATCACGTTGAAGGCTTTGCAAAAGAATGTGCAGTAGTTACCCATTATCGTTTAAAAAACGATGAGGAAAATGGTGGCGTGATTGTTGACCCGGATGCCAAACTGGAAGAGGAACTGATTGTACGACCGACTTCCGAAACCATAATCTGGAATACATATAAAAACTGGATACAGTCGTACCGCGATCTGCCAATCCTGGTTAACCAGTGGGCCAATGTTGTGCGTTGGGAAATGCGTACGCGTTTGTTTTTGCGTACTGCCGAGTTTTTGTGGCAGGAAGGTCACACGGCGCATGCCACAAAGGCCGAGGCTATTGAGGAAACGGAAAAAATCATAAAGCTATATGCCGACTTTGCTGAGAACTTTATGGCCGTTCCGGTTATAAAAGGTTTAAAATCGGCCAACGAACGTTTTGCCGGTGCTTTGGAAACTTATTCTATCGAAGCATTGATGCAGGATGGAAAAGCATTACAGTCGGGAACTTCGCACTTCCTGGGGCAGAATTTTGCCAAAGCTTTTGATGTAACTTTTGCCAATAAAGAAGGCAAAGAAGATTACGTTTGGGCAACATCGTGGGGTGTTTCAACCCGTTTGATGGGAGCCTTGATTATGGCGCACTCTGATGACAATGGTTTGGTACTGCCTCCAAAACTGGCGCCATTCCAGGTGGTAATCGTTCCGATTTACCGTAAAGAGGAACAACTGGCTGAAATCACTGAAAAAGTGGATGAGATCATCGCCAAATTAAAAGCAAAAGGTATTTCAGTAAAATACGATGACCGCGATACGCGTAAACCGGGATGGAAATTTGCCGAGTACGAATTAAAAGGTGTTCCTGTGCGTTTAGCCATGGGCCCGCGCGATTTGGAGAACGGAACAGTGGAGGTTGCCCGTCGTGACAACCTGACAAAAGAAGTTACATCGCTCGACAATATCGACGAGTACGTTGAAAAATTGTTGGAAGACATTCAGCAAAATATTTTCAAAAAAGCCTACGATTTCCGTGCTGAAAATACACGCAAAGCTGACACCTGGGAAGAGTTTAAAGAAATATTGACTACAAAAGGTGGTTTTATTTCTGCGCACTGGGATGGAACACCAGAAACCGAGGACCTCATTAAAAACGAAACCAAGGCAACGATTCGTTGTATGCCACTGGAATACGAAGAGGAAGAAGGAGTTTGTATCTATTCGGGCAAACCTTCAAAACGCAGAGTATTATTTGCATTAGCTTATTAGTGCATTTCGAAAGATGCCATCTGTCTGTGTTGAAAAAAACACAGATGGCATCTTTTTATAAAAGCAGCTCAAAAAGGGCTGCTTTCTTTTTTTTCAGTAATTATGTACATTTAATACCGATTTAACAACAAAATGTCGCATTCTTTCACTTCGTTCTGAATGCTCCTTTGTTGTAGCATCGGCATTAACCATTGTAATCGTTAAATTTCCACAAGGTTTTCTAACGAACAATTGGTATAAAAGTTAATATTTAAACGCTATGACTGAAAAAGAAGTTCGGGCTTCGTTTCTTGAAGCATTGGTTATAAAATCAACGGTAAAAGAGCAGGTTTTCCAAAACACCCGGTTAACTTTCACCATCCTTAAAAAGGTGTTGAATCAGCTTGAAAAAGACTATCTAAAGGCGGTAAAGGGGAAGGTGCCCGATGTGGCTTTACCGCAATACAACGACAGGGGGCCGTTTGAGGTGGAGTTTAAAGTGGGCGGCGATCTGCTGATATTTAGTATGCACTCCAATGTTTTCGAGTTCGACGATAAACACCCGGTGTGGAAAACAAAATACATCGAAGAGGATTCGCTGCGTTCGTATTGCGGGGTGATCAATATTTATAACTTCCTGGCCGATTCGTTTAAATACAACCGCGTAAACGACCTTGGGTACCTGGTAGCCCGCATTTTTATAAACAAAGACAAACACTTTTTCGTTGAAGGAAAACGACAGTCAAATGAGGTGGTGAAAGATTTTGCCATCGATACCATTTCGCCCGGACTTGTGCGGCAAATTGTTGAAACAGCCATTCAGTATAGTATTGAGTTTGATGCGTTGATGCCGGTTTACGACCAGGTAAAGGTGGCCACGGTCGATCAGATGCGGCAAAAAATGAGTCATTCGAAAATGGTTACCGGCAAACGATTGGGATTTACCTTTAACTCGGACGATGTTTAAAGCTGGATGCTGGATTTTGGATACTTGATACTGTGAGATAAATGAATGTCATCTTTATTTTCAGCCCATAGAAAGATGACATCTCTGGATTCTGGATCCTAATTTGAAAGCTTTGTCAGTTTTTATCCTCTGTAAAAAATATAAATTTGCACATCATGTTGAAATCAGAATAATAAAAAGTCATACAAGAGAATGGAAAAAGTAGTAGAACGATTTATCAATTACGCAAAACAATACACCACTTCCGATCCAAAAAGTAAAACCTACCCAAGTACCGACCGTCAACTGGTTTTTATGAAAAAACTGGTTGAGGAACTAAAGGAGATTGGATTGAGTGAGGTGGAAATGGACAAATATGGTTATGTAACAGCAACAATTCCGGCAAAGGGCGTTAGCGACTGCCCGGTGGTTGGTTTTATATCTCACGTTGATACCAGTCCTGATTTTTCGGGAGAAAGTGTTGAGCCGCAGATCCTGGAGAATTACGATGGCTGCACTGTTTATTTAAAAAACAAGGTTTGTATCGATCCAAAGCAATTTCCTGAACTGTTAAATTACAAAGGACAGGATATTATAACTGCCGATGGAACAACGCTGTTGGGCGCCGACGATAAAGCAGGAGTTGCCGAAATTGTTACGGCCGCCGAGCAGCTGTTAAATTCGCCGGATTTAAAGCACGGAAAGATCCGCATTGCTTTTACGCCCGATGAGGAGATTGGTAAAGGAACCGACTATTTTGATGTGAAGAAATTTGGTGCCGACTTTGCCTATACGCTGGATGGTGGTGAAATTGGAGAGTTAGAGTACGAGAATTTTAATGCCGCCGGAGCAACCATTAAAATAAAAGGCCTTAGTGTGCATCCCGGATCGGCGAAAGACAAAATGATTAATGCTTTGCTGGTGGCACATAAAATTATAAGCTTGCTTCCACCAACACAACGTCCGGAACATACCGAGAAATACGAAGGTTTTTATCACCTGCTCTCGATGAACGGAGGAGTGGAAAAAGCCGAATTGCTGTACTTCATTCGCGATCACGACAAAACTAAATTCGAAGAGAAAAAGCAGTTGTTAACCGAAGTGGTTAAACTGGTAAATCTGGAATATGGAAAAGAAATTGTAGAACTGACAATGGAAGATCAGTACTACAATATGCGCGAAAAAGTGGAACCGGTAAAATACATTATTGATATTGCAGAAAAGGCAATGATTGATGCCGGTGTGGAACCTAAAATTAAAGCGATTCGCGGCGGTACCGATGGTGCACGACTTTCCTACGACGGACTGCCTTGCCCGAATATTTTTGCAGGTGGACATAATTTCCACGGCCCGTTTGAGTTTGTGCCAATTCCTTCAATGCTAAAATCAGTTGAAGTAATACTGAACATTGCGCAGGCGGTTGGGAAGGTGAAAAAGTAGATCCTTGTCATTTCGAAGGAGGAACGACTGAGAAATCTATTTGTTAGGTAAGAGATTTCTCCTCATTCTTCGTCGAAATGACAGTTTTTAAACTTTGTCTCTAAATTTTTAAGTACATAAAAAGACTGAACTTTCAGTAAAAGGAAATAAACAACAAGCAGTTCATGTTCGATCAATTTATTACCAACATCAGGGAAAAGCAGCTGATAAAGTCCGGGCAAAAAGTTTTGCTGGCCATTAGTGGCGGGATCGACAGTATGGTACTGCTGCATTTATTCGAGCGCTCGGAATTTGAATATGGCATTGCCCATTGTAATTTCCGATTACGAGGAGCTGAATCGGATGGCGACGAGGCTTTTGTGCGCGAGCAGGTGGAACAGCACGGAACATTGGCTCACTTTGAAACTTTCGATACAAAAGAATACGCATCACTAAAAGGGATTTCAATTGAAATGGCGGCGCGCGAGTTGCGCTACGATTTTTTCGAGCGCATACGCAAAGAGTATGAATACGATTGTATTGTAACGGCTCATCATCAGGACGATCTGATCGAAACTTTCTTTTTAAACCTGTCGCGGAAAACCGGAATCAGAGGCCTTACCGGTATAAAGGAGAAAAAAGGGAAACTGATACGTCCGTTGTTATTTGCAAACCGCGAAGACATTGAAAAGTATGCTGCCGAAAACTATATTTCCTACCGTGAAGATTCGTCGAACAACGAAGTAGTTTTCCAACGAAATTTTTTGCGGCATAAAATTCTGCCTTTGTTTTCGGAGTTAAATCCGGCTTTTAAAAAGAATTTTATGGGCAGTGTCGACAACCTGAAGGCGGCATATGATGTTTATGAGGATGCCATTGGAGGTGAGATACAGGCGGTGTTGACCGAAGAAAATGGGCAGACGCTAATTTCTATTCCGGCCTTACAAAATTTGCCACATGGTAAAACTGTTTTGTTGGAGATTCTTTCGGGTTATGGTTTTAACGCCGGTATTGTTGATTCGGTTTTTCAAAGCCTGGAAACTCATTCAGGCAAACAGTTTTTCTCAAAAACACACCGGCTGGTAAAAGATCGCGATGCCTTATTTATTCAGGAACTGACGAACGATGAAGACCGTGTATACTACATTGAAGAGGACGATATAGAACTGTTTGCACCTTTTGATATTTCGATTGAACGTTTGGATGCCAAAGATTTTTCGATCATTAAAGCTCCAACTATTGCCTGTGTTGATTTGGATGAGGTGGAATTTCCGTTATTGATGCGCAAATGGCAGCAAGGCGATTATTTTCAGCCACTGGGAATGACAGGTTTTAAAAAGGTAAGCGACTTTTTTATCGACCGGAAAATGCCGCTGCACGAAAAGGAGAACACCTGGCTACTGTGTAGTGGTAAAAAGATTGTCTGGATTATGGGGCACAGACTGGACAATCGTTTTAAAGTAACACCATCAACAAAACAGGTGCTTAAAATTGTGATGGCGTAGAAGCCCGCATGCGTCATGCTTCATGCAGTAATTCAGGGATGTCATCTTTCTATACACTGAAAATAAAGATGACATCCTTTTTTCACATCCAGTATCCAGTTGAGCGAAGCGAATTGAAAATCGGCCGCAGCCAAATCCCGACCGTAAGCGTCGGGGCATCCAGCATCTAATTCCCAAGGGGCGTGGTCTGAAAAACCAGGGGAGAATTATAAAATTTCAGGGGACTAAAGCGGATAACAAAATGCACATAATACCAAATCTATTCCCTTGAGTGCAAAGCTATCCGGTTGCCCTCGCTGTCGATAAGCAAGGCCATAAAACCGTACTCGTCCGAGATTTTTGTTTTGGGCTGCAGCACCTGACCTCCTGCTTCTTCAACACGCGAAAGTTCATTACTCAGGTCGCCCGAGTGTGCTGTAAAATAAATAACAACACCTTCGGCCGATGGCTTATAAAACTCCGGGTGGCATACCAGCGATCCGGCGGAACCGTAACTTTCATCGGTCATTGGAAACCAGGCCATGTCCAATGGGCCCATTTGATTACGATCGAGTTTGATATCCAATACTGTTTCATAAAATTTAATGGCCCGGTCCATGTCGGTAACCGGCACTTCAAACCAGCCTACTGCGTTACTTTGCATAATCGTTTAATTTCAAAGGTTATTGATGTAAAACGCAATGCAGGACAATAAGGTTTAGTTGGTGGTATTATTTACAGCTCGTGGAGTTATTTGAAAAATGATGATCGAAAGAGTAGGGAGGTGTTTTGTAAATTGGTATTTATAAGAAAGTACTTTCACCGGGATGGGAATGGATTTTTACAACGTGGAAAATGTCTTCGAACAAAAGGTAATAAAAAGAAAATTCCTTCCAGAGAACTGGAAGGAATCGCCTTATAATAAAGATTTAGTTGGTTTGGGAGCGTTATACGATTTTCTTATTTATTCTTTCTCGAAACGTATGTTTGCGAAATAATAAACTAAATCAACTGGCGGATTGAAATCAACCCAAGGTTCTCCTCCAATGTTGAGTACAATAACCCTGTTGTGTCTGTTCAGGGCTTCAGATAAATCTAAAGTAATTTCAGTCCACTGATGAAGTTCTTCATCCGGAATATAGAAACGAGGTATTTCCCAGTATTCCTGGCCAAAGTTGCTATTGCCTCCAAATGACCACATGCTATTCATGATTCGTGGCCATAACCTTTTGAAAGGTTCATAGGTACCAACAAGATCACTTGCAGCAGGAGTATAAATACTAAATTTTAAGTATTTATATTCTTCAACATTAAACTGGTACTCTTTTGGCAAAGCAAAAACAAACGACGCACTTGTTCTTCTTGGAATAATTTTGTAAACATTCTGCAGTCCATCTCCATCGGGGTAATCGCTTGGCAGGTACTCATAATCTAGCCACCAATTCCAGTCCTGTACAATTCCGTCCAGGTGGAACTGATTGTCCATCATAACAGATTCGGGCGTTTCTACCAATTCTACGACTCCGCTTTCAACAAAAGGAGCAAGCAAATCATCCAATCCCATTGAATGTGGATAATAGTACACTTTGTCAAGAATCCCTGCTTCTAAAAGGTCTTTTAATGCTTGCTGGTCACCGGACGAAATATTCCCTGCTTTTCTGATATATGGTGTATAATCGCCGCCACCTACAACGTCCTGAATGGTATTTCTATCATACTCTAATTCAGGTAATTTAAACAAATCGCTACCCGTTAGATCCAGTACTTTCAAATTTGGAAAGTAAAAGATATCCTGCAGCGAATTCGCATGAACGGGATATACCAACTCTTCAAATTCAGAAACTCCATCAGCAGTAAAAACTGTTACCCCATTTGCTTGCAGGATATCTCTCTCTGCCGGAGAAAATTCCGTAGAGCTCGTTGGCATGTTGATTAATAATTCATCATTAAAAATAACGGTATCCAAAATAGGAGTGCGGTTAACAATTGGAATTATTTTGTATTCCATGTCAATGTTAACAGGTTCACCTGCTTCCAGATTTCCAACAAAAAACCGTGAATCTTCACCTCTTTCCCCACCTTGCATTTCGCCATTCTTATCGGTATAGCTAAATTTTAAACCATAGTAGTCCATTAGCACTGATGATATTCCGTTAGGCCAATCTACAACTGCAGCGGAAGGTGAGGCCATTACTCTCGGCGGGCTAACTGCAACCCGGGCTAAATCAGTATTGGTATATGGAATCAATGCTATTTCCTGTGGAACAGATTCGTTTCCGTATTCATCAACTGTAGTTATTTTAAAACGATAAAGCTTAGATTGCGTAAGCCCAGTAATATTTACCCACGACACCAAAGAATCGATAATGATTTCCTGATCATCGTATGTAATTTTGGTTTTTTCAGCTTTTCCAAGATTTATCTGGCTGCTTGGAATTCGGCCAACACTCATCAGGTCAATTTCAACCCTTTCAAATCCGATATAACCAATAACGGTATCGTATTTGGCAGGATAAACAATTTCTCCTTCATACATTTCCTGCTTTTCGTACATGTCATCGCATGACCATATAAAAGCAAGTAAGACTATTAGTGATAATATTATATTTCTCATATGTTCAGATATTTATATTCATTGTTAGATAAAACTAACTGCCGCTTTTTTTACCATAGTATGTAATTTCAGACAGACAGTTACCACCGTCAAGTGTATAGTTTCCTCCAAAGCCTTTTACTGCTTCGTAACGAACCCAGCGAGTTGGTTTTGTATATTGCGGATCATCGGGGAACATGTAGGCCATATCGCCCTCTTTCCCTTGTTTTACGATTTCAAGTTCACTCAATCCAACAGGCTGTTTAATTTTATTTTCGGTAATTAACTCCCATTCCTGGGTTGTATCGTCGAAAATGTATACTCTAAAGATACCTACATTCTCGCCACGGTAATATTGACCTTGGCAAAGATCTCCGCAGAAGTCCATATGACGTTGATGAGTAAGAATCCGGCTTAGTTCATAGTAATCACCTAAATCGATAATAACATTCCATGGCATATTCCCATCTGCGCTATTACCTGTGCGGCCTCTACCACCAGTATGCATAAAGTTTAGGTTGGAACCTTCATCAATAATTCCATCAACAACACTAACCAGTCGTCCTTCTACATTGTCTCCAAATGCCTGAGGAACACCACCTATTGAATCGTTTGCCAAAGGAAGAAACCAGTTGTCTTTTTCGATCACTCCATCCTTAAGTAATGTGATTTGTCCCATATCTACCGGATCTGAAATGTTACCGTAAATATCAGAAACACGGATTTCTACACTAACAGGTTCGTCCTGTCCTAGATCCAGATCTTCAACATAACGACGATCGGTTTCTAAGTTGGATGAGAAAACAGATGTGAATTGTTTTCCCTCACCATTCTGAGTGTAACTAAAATCTACATAGACATTGATACTTTGTTCCAGCTCATTTTCCCAATCGATAAAGAAAGCGCCAAATGCCGGTTTCACATCCAGTGAATTTGTTACACGGGCAATAGCCGATTCCAGTGGTTTTACACTTACTATAACCGGTTCAGATTTATTTCCTGCTCTGTCTACAGCGTATATCTCAACATCATAGTTGATTGTGTCTCCAAATCCGTAGATATCGAGAGAGTCAACAAAATACGATGCTGCAAATGAAAAGGATTGCCCATCTTTATTGGTATACCTGGCTTCAATATTCAACAGGTCTTCATCACCAGGAACTGTATAGTGAAACCTGGCTCCACCATATAGGGGAGTATAAGTAATCTCAGTGGGCTGATCCGGGGGAGTTTTGTCATCGCTTTTCCCTAAATTTATTGTTTCTTCTTCACAGGAAAACAATAGTGTAACGAACGCAGCTACTATTAATAAATTAATCTTTATTTTCATAATTTCACATATTTTATTCTCGAAGAACTCAATAATTCCATATACCATATTCATCCTTGGTTTTGAAAATGCTATATAAGTTTTGTATCATTTTCTCTTCGATCATTAATTAAAATGAATTTTTATTACCATCCAGGATTTTGAACGAGTTTAGAATTGGTATTCATTTCATTCAAATCGATAGGCCATAAACAATCAGTTATTGTAAATCTTCTGGATTGTTTTACTTCAAGATTAAAGAAGTTGGCTCCTGTTGTTCCTCTGTAATCCCAGCCCCATACCGGACTTGAGAATTCCATAACTGCTCGTTTTGTGCGTAACATATCCCAGAAACGGCTTCCTTCAAATGCCAATTCAATTCCACGCTCTGCGAGAATAATATCTCTCATGCCTTCCTTACTTTTGTGCTTATTTACAGACTTTACGATACTAGCATCAGCCCACACTGTTTCAACATCAGGAACACCTGCTCTTTCGCGTACTAAATTTATGGCATCGTAAACTTCCTGTGTCGGAGCATCGTAATATTCATTTAATGCTTCTGCTTTCATCAGGTATAAATCAGCCAAACGCATAATTGGGTAAGGGTACTTTACCGTTCTAGCCCAGTGTCCCGATTTTGATTCCATATGTACAAACTTCTTGATACCAATACCGGTTTCATAGTAGTCGGTAGTATGTTGCGATGAGTTAAAACCGCCATCGCTACCTGCATACATTTTTGTATTGATACGAACACCGTGTGTACGCCAGTAACCTCCTGTAATTGCAAGGTTGGCGTAAAAGCGTGGTTCACGATTCAGGTACAAATTAATGGTTTCGGCACCTGGTTGCATAATACCCTTCATCTCGGTGTATTCAGGATCATCAGCTCCGGGAGTTGTGGTGATTTCCCACTTTTTGTCCAGATCAAAAGTAAGGTCTTCTTCAATAGGCACACCATTTTTTGTGTAATACCTTTCCGCCATGCGGTAAGTTGCTGCCAGCCATTGCCATGAATACTCAGGAGTGTTTGTTATTCCACCACCGTAACCATCAGGTAATCTCATATTTGTTGCATGTCCGATCTCGCCCTGGTTGTAGATATCAAGGTTTGAATACCCCCAGATTAATTCGTCATTCCAGGGATCTGTAATGGCCATTCTCAAGTCATATATTCTCTGCACGTTCTCATCATTTTCAGCATAATCCTCACGATCGAAAACATAAGGCTGTGTGTCGTAATGATATAACTGAATACCATTGGCTTCGCATGTTTCAATAGCATCGTCGATAGCATCAATAGCGTCTTTCCATTTTTCTTTATCGTAAACCAGAGGGAAGAATGGTTGGCCATCCTTGTCCATAAAATCACCAAAATATTCCATATTCCCATTATAGAATGGACTGGCTCTGAATACCATAACCCTTGCTTTGATGGATTTGGCAACTACCTGGTCAACTTGACCCAGCAAAGTTGAAGGAACTTTTTCTGTTAAATCTGGAATGGCTTCGTCCATTAGAGTGATAATGTAGTCGAAGCAGTCTTCCACTTTCGAACGTTCCTGGAATAATTCTTCTTTAGAAGCATCAGGAGATATCAGTTCGTCAGCAATGATGATGGGACCATACTTCCGCACTAACAAGAAGCTGTAATAAGCTTTCAGGAATTTTACCTGAGCTTTCCAGTCCGCTTTCTCCTCTTCAGTCATGTCCGGTACATTGTCAATATTATCCAGAAAAACGTTTGCTTGCCGGATTCCGGCGTAAAGTCTTTTACCACCATTTGTGCCTGACCAGTTTCCCAGCAGCGGGTCGTTAGCAGTTTGTAAACCACGTGTTACCCTTATTCCTCTTAAATCCCATGCGTTATCGTTATAATCCAGTCGTCCGATATACTCATCACCGGCCAGCCACATGGTTTCGTGTGTTTTTTCTATCCTTGGCATGTAGTTATAAACCTTTGCCAGCGCATCCCATGCTTCTTCTTTCTTTTTAAATAAATCCTCAAGTGTAATGGTATTATCAGGAACAACATCCAGATATCCTGTACACGAAGGTATTACAGATAGAATGTATATGATTGCGAATATTTTTTTCAAAATTTTCATATCAAATATTTTTTAAAATTAAAATGCTAATTGAACACCAATGTTAAACCTTCGGTTCGGCGGATATCCTAATCCTGCACGTCCCATCTCCGGATCCCATAATTTAAATGGACTTACTACGAAAAGGTTTACACCACTACAATAAATTCTGGCATTGTCAAGTCCAATCTTTTGAAATCCTTTACTTTTGATGTTGTAGCCCATTTCAACCGTTTTTAAACGTAGAAAAGCACCATTTCTTAACCACCAGGTGGATGTTTGCGTGTTGTTAGCAAGCGGATCAACTGATAAACGAGGCCAGAAAGCATGTACATCAGGATTGGTTTCAGACCAGTGGTCTCCTGCAATCAAAGATAGTGCATTTCTTCTCGATGCAAATGGAGCAATACCATTGTTATCAGTTCCCGGGTTGATAAAGAATGAAACTCTACCATTACCCTGAAAGAAGAAAGACAAATCAAAGTTTTTGTAACCTCCTGACGCTCCAAAGCCGTATTGAATCTCTGGAACCGTTGGTAAGCCTAGTGGAACACGGTCGTTTGAGTTTACGATTCCATCGCCGTTAACATCTTTGTATTTGATATCACCGGCCTGATAGGTTCCAAAGTCTTGTTTTGGAGAATTGGCAATTTCTGCTTCATCAACAAATAGTCGTTCAGCAATTAAACCCCACCATTGACTAATTGAATGGCCTTTTTGTTTTAGGTATTCGTCGGCATATTCTTTTTCGTCCAGTTCAACATATTCATTTGTTGCGAATGTGATATTAGCTCTACCTGTTAGCCACCAGTTTTTGGGTGAAATGTACTGGTAATCTGCAGATGCTTCATATCCCCATGACTCTACTTTACCTACGTTACCACTGATTGTTGCTTCTAAACCGGCGGAGGCAGGGAAATTCTGTCTTTGGAGATAAATTTGGTCACGTACGTCCTTAAATACATCTCCCTGGATTTTTAGTGCATCATCAAGGAAAGTCATTTCAAGTCCAAGGTTCATCTTTGTTGATACCTCCCAGGTTATGTCAGGGTTGGCATAACGATTTATATTGTAGCCACCATATTCATTCATAAAAGTTGTTCCCCAACGGTAACCATTACCTCCTTTTGAAATATCAGAGAGATAGAAGAAACGATCCTGACGTCCGGCAATAGCATCATTACCAACTTTTCCCCAGGTTGCTTTAAGTTTAAGCGTATTAACGATATCTTTCATCGGTGTCCAGAAGGTTTCATTCGAAATCAACCAACCACCACCAAAAGATGGGAAGAAACCATATCTTTTTGATCCGCTAAACTTTTCAGAGCCATTGTAACCGTAGGCAAATTCAAAGAAATAGCGGGTGTCATAATCATAGGTTAAACGTCCGGAGTTACCCATATTTCGTTCAGGTAATGTTTCGTAAATAGACCTACTGTTACCTGCTGTTAAAAGGTATTCTTCAAACATCCCAACAGTCATTAAACCAAGGCTGTGATTTCCAAATTCTCTGTCCCAGTTCAGGCGTGCTTCATAATAATAATGAGCACTTGCATCTCTACCTGGCTCAACATCACCCAGATATACCTGGCCTCCTTCAGGATTCAGCTCAAATAATTTGTATTCTCCGGTAATTTGGTTGTAGCTTTCCAGGTCATAATAGAATGGACTGTAAGTTCTCCGGCTTGAATAATAACTCCAGGTATTTACTGATGCTTTGGCCTGAAGTTTTAATCCTTCAGTAATAAAATCAAGTTCTTGCGATAGTGTCGCCATCGCAGTGATTGAACTCTCGTTACGGTCTTCATAACCTCTAACCATTTCAGCATAAGGATTTTGTTTTAGGCTACCGTTTACAAAAGTGTTTCCAAAAAGTATATGGTCAGAGAGCAGGTGTGCTTCATCTGGTTCATAAACTGCCGGAAAGTCAACCGGGTTGGAGTTCATTACCATTCTGAATATGTCGCCAGCTGATGAATTAGGTCCGTTGTATCTTTCAAACCTTCCTTGTAATCTTGTGTCAAGTCGGGTAGTAGGAGTAATTTTTATGATAACGTTGTTTCGCAATTGCACGCGATTGATATCAATATTGTTGTTGAAATTGTTTTTATTGTCAACTTTTAACAAACCGGTTTCGTTTTCTATTGATCCTGCAACATAGTAAGTTGCCACTTTTCCACCACCAGATACATTAAAATTCGCTTTTTTGTTAATAGTCGATTTTTCAAAAAGCTCATTGTACCAGTCGATGTTTGGATAGATCATTGGATTTACTCCGTCAGCCGTGGATTGTATCTTTTGCTCGCTGTAATACGCGCCCAATAAAGGATTACGTGAAATACGTGCCTCATTATATAGTCTCATGTATTCCACTCCATCCAGCAGCTCATTCATTTGTGTTGGCGTTGCCAGGTGTGATTCAAGTCGCACATTGATCTTAGCCGGACCTTCACGACCCGATTTTGTTTCAACGATAATAATACCGTTTGCACCCCTTGCTCCGTATAATACGGTTGCTGAAGCATCTTTCAAAATAGAGAAACTTTCGATATTATCAGGTTCCAACCTTGCAAGGTCATCTGATGAGGCTTCAAATCCATCGATAAGTATCAAAGGATTGGTTTTGTAACCGAATGTGGTTACCCCACGAACGAAGAACTGTGCATTATCAGCTCCAGGTTCACCTGATGTCTGGTACGAAATGATTCCTGGGATTTTACCGGCTAAAGCGGTTGTCAGGTTTGATGATGGCTGCTTTAATTCAGCCGGGCGCACTGTCTCAATTGACGAAATTACACTTTCTTTTTTCTGCCGGCCAAAAGCTACTACCTGTACTTCTTCCAGTTCAGTTTCGTCATCGTATAGCGTTACGTTTATAACATTTTGATCTTTTACAACTACTTGCTCCGGTTTTTTCCCGACGAACGAGAATTGCAGTGTATCACTTACCGAAACACGAATGTTATATTCTCCGTTTACGTTGGTTACTGTACCTCTTGATGTTCCAAGTACCATAATTGAAACACCAGGGATCGGAAATCCATCGACTTCAGTAACTACCCCGCTAACTACTTTTTGTTGATCCTGTTGGCTTGGTTCTGCCTTTGTTGCCTTTGCTTTTCGCAGAATAATCTGGTTGTCTTCTATCTCTGCAGTAACAAAAGCTTGTTTGCATAGTTCTTCCAGCACGTAGTCAATACTTTTGTTTTCGGCCTGAATAGAGATCTTTTGTCCTTCCTGAAAAATCTCATCCCGGTATAAAACGAAATATTCTGTTTGACTCTCAATTTGCGTGATTAATTGCTTGACTGTGGCATTTTGCAGATTGAGATTAAGTTTTGCCTGGGCTGCAGAACTTACCCACCCAGTGCTACACAGCAAAATGGAAAGCAGAAGCGTCAGCTTCATTTTTTTTAAGTTAATAACATAATCTTTTCGCTTGAAAAGATGTCTCTTCCGTGATTTTCTCATAAATTAGATGGTTTAAAATTAAGTTTAATACTCTTTTTTAGCCTTAGAGTATTTGCACATACTCTTTGGCTTTTTCTATTTTATCGCATATTCGGTTTCATTTAGTTTTACAATTTCTACTGATGCTGTTTTTGCTAATACATTCAATACACTTTCTTTATCTTCTCTAAGTTCAAGTTTTCCACTAATTCGCAATAACCCCAGGTTGGGATCGGCGTAACGAATATTAATGTTATAATACCTTTCCACTTTTCTGAAAATCCGGTTTAAATCCTGGGTCTCAAAAAGTAAAAATCCTTTTTGCCACGAAATATAATTGTTGACATCAACCTCTGAAATTGTGGTTTCTTTAGAGTTGATGTCAAAAGCAGCTCTTTGATTTGGGGAAAGAATGTACTCTTTTGAAGAAAATTGAAAGCCATGCTTTATCATTTTTACTTTTCCTTCAACAAGAACTGTTTCCACAATATTATCTCCGGGGTAGGCCGCTACATCGAACTTTGTACCCAAAACTTCTACACTTATTTCTTTTGTTTGCACGATAAATGGCATATCCGGGTTGTGAACAACATCAAAATATCCTTCTCCGAGAAGAGATACAACCCGGGTTGAACCTTCGAACTTTGAAGGATAAATAAGACTAGACCCGGCATTTAAATGTGCAACAGTTCCATCAGGTAATTTAATTGAAGCACTTTTGCCGTAGGGAACAAATAACTGGTTTAAGTCATTTTCAAGTATAGCTTCTCCAGACTGAACTGTGTCCCTCTTATTAATAACAATCTGTCCCTGGTTATTATAAACAATCTCTGATTCTTTGTCAGGGATTCGTACATTTTTTCCATCGGATAGCGTAAGTGTGGAATAGGGGTAATTATTGTCGTTCTTTCCAAAGTGTTCGAAAACATCCAAATGCGGCGATTTGATGTACTGGGTTACGCCTATTCCCAAAACAAAAAAGATCAGTCCGATAGCCGCAAACTTCGAAAATGTAAGAATGAAACTTTTTCTTTTGTTCCTAATCTCTAATTTTTCAATTTTCCGCTCTATCGCGAAATAAATTTGTTTGGAGGTTTCTTTTGTAGTGAGAAGCGGTTCTGATTGAAGAGATAAGATATACGTACGGGCCAGTGTTATCTGCTCTTTTTCAGATTCATGGTTTTCAATATAGTCATTCCAGTATCTGTCGAGCTTTTTTGACGGTTTGTTAACCCATTGTACAAACTTTGGATTCTCTAAAAATTTTATAATGTCATCCATAAGAATTAGTATATACACCAATAGGTTCCCCTAATTCTTAAAACATGGACATTAATTTGAATTATTTTTTCGAAAAAAGATGAAAAAGATTGTTTTAAGCTCTTTTTTTTCAATGTAGCCTCTTAACGATAGCATCGCTCTGTAAAATAATTTACGTGCAGATTCTACGGAGATGTGCATAATAACAGAGATATCTTCATAACTCATTTCTTCTTCAAATTTGAGGTATATAATCTCCTTTTGTTTTGAAGGTAGCTTTGCCGTCGCATGTTGAAGAAGTTTTTTTATTTCCATTGAAATTTCGTCCTGTGCGAGTTTCTCCTGGTAGCTATATTCTACATGAAAAACCAACTCAACATTTTCTTTGCTGGTGTCTAATGTCTCTAATCTGGAATTACGTTGAAGTTTTTTATATATTTTGTTTCGAAGAGCAATGAATAGATAAGATTTCAGGTTTTTTATATCCGCATTACGCTTTTTGGGTTTTAAGTAAAGATCGATGAATATTTCCTGAATACTATCGTGAACAGTATCCTGATCAAGAGACAGTTTGTAGCCATAAGCGATTAACTGATTGCTATAGGTATTATAGATGGCAGTAAAACTGTCATTGTTGCCTGTCTGAAAGGATTGCCATAAATTGTTTACATCCTTATCACTATTTCGTTTCATAATAATCTAGTTGACAGGTGTCGTAAATATCAGTTTTTTTTAGTGAAAATCAAGATTTGTCATGCTTTATTTATAAGAAAAGAGCCCTGTAATTAGGTCTTTCGAAGCATATGGTTATAATCTGTTTAATTTTAGTAGCAATTTGTTGTTGATAGTTGATCCTATATCAGTAGTTTACAAAAAATAAAAAAAACTAATAAACGACATTATTCTACTTATTTTCGATTTTTTATTTGGCTCCATTTATGTCGAATCGTAGATTTTAAGAAGTTTTGTTGCTTAAATTCTGTTTGATTTGTGAATATGGCAAGAAAATAATGCCTGAAGAAGCTAAAGGTTAAGGGAAGAAGAATTGAATAAACAACAAGCTTCGTATAGCATACAATTCGAAAAACATTTTCCCGGATGTAGTTCTAAACTACATCCGGGAAAATTTAGGTGTTCTATTTTTCTTCCAATGTCATCGAGTAGGGGAAACTTTCCGTTTCCGTACCACGGGCTTTATTTGGCTGGCTGGCCATATCAAAAACTAGCTCACCACCATTTTGAATAGTGGCGTGTTTCAGGAAGTTTTTATTGTACGATTCACCGTTAAGCACCACATCGTTTACATAAACGTTTTCTTTCGAGTTATTGGTGGCGTCGATCACAAACTCATTGCCGTTTTCGAGTGTAACCGTGATTTTGTTGAACAGCGGAGATCCCAACACATACTCGTCGGTTCCCGGACAAACCGGATAGAATCCCATGGAGCTGAAAACATACCATGCCGAAGTCTGGCCGTTGTCTTCATCGCCACAATAACCATCAGCCTGGTACGAGTACAGTTTTGTCAGTACTTCGCGAACATGCGCCTGTGTTTTCCAGGGCTGATCGGAATAATTGTAAAGGTAAATCATGTGCTGAATAGGCTGATTCCCATGAGCGTAGTTACCCATTCCGGCAATCTGCATCTCACGAATTTCGTGGATGGTGCCACCGTAATATGAATCGTCGAAAATAGGAGGCACAACAAACACTGAGTCGAGCATAGCCACAAACTCATCGTTGCCACCCATCAGTTGTTTCAAGCCTTCAATGTCCTGGAAAACGCTCCAGGTGTAATGCCAGCTGTTTCCTTCGGTAAATGCATCGCCCCATTTGTACGGGCTAAATGGCGACTGGAAAGTACCGTCTTCGTTTTTGCCTCGCATCAATTTGCTTTCCGGATCGTAAACATTGTGGAAATTGCGGGCACGTTGTTTAAACAGGTCAATCTCTTCCTGTGGTTTACCCAGTTCCTGCGCCAGTTTCCAAATGCAGTAATCGGCATAAGCATATTCCAGCGTACGGGCGGTGTTTTCGTTAATGCCAACATTGTAAGGCACGTAACCCAGCTTGTTGTAGTAATCGGCACCATAACGGCCAACAGAATGAATCTGTTCCATGTAGCCGTTGGTGTTTTTTATCGTGGCTTCGTACAAAGTCTCAATGTCATAACCACGAATCCCTTTCAGGTACGAATCGGCAATCAGTGATGCAGAGTTGGAACCAATCATGCAGCCACGGTGACCAGGACTTGCCCATTCCGGCAACCATCCACTTTCTTTGTAAGTATTTACAAGCCCTTCCATGATCTGGCTGTTCAGGTCAGGATACATCAGCGTAAAGAAGGGGAATACCGCACGGAAAGTGTCCCAGAAACCATTGTCGGTAAACATGTAGCCAGGTAGTACTTTGCCGTTGTACGGACTGTAATGAACTATATTGTTATCGGCATCAAATTCGTAAAATTTACGTGGAAAAAGCAAGGTGCGATACAGGCACGAGTAAAAGGTTTTTTGTTCGGCTTCGCTGCCGCCTTCCACTTTAATCCGGCCCAGTTCTTTTTCCCAAATCTGTTCGCCTTCGGCTTTAACAGTTTCAAATGATTTGTCACCAATCTCTCTGCTGAGGTTTAACTCAGCTTGTTCAGCGCTAATAAACGATGATGCCAGTTTTACATTTACTACTTCACCTTTTTTTGTTTTGAACCCAACGATACCTCCAACGTGGAAACTTTTGGCTTCGGCAGTTTCCTGAAGATCGTCGTCTTTCCAGGTTTTCACCACCTCAAAATCTTTATCAAAAACAGCTACAAAGTAATTTTTGAAGTTGGCAGGTACACCGCCATGATTGTTCTGGCAGTATCCTACAATTTTGCGTTCTTCAGGAATGATCTTTACCATCGATCCGCCATTAAAAGCATCTAAAAGGATATACGAATTGTCGTTTTCGGGGAAAGTAAAACGGAATGACACCGCGCGGTCGGTTGGCGTGAACTCTGTTGTTACATCGTAGTCGGCCAGATACACTTTATAATAGTGTGGTTGGGCCACTTCGGCTTTGTGCGAAAACCACGATGCACGTTCTGCACCTTTAAATTTAAGTTCTCCGGTAACCGGCATCAGCGAAAATGCTGCATAATCGTTAATCCATGGACTTGGCTGATGTGTTTGTTTAAATCCCTGAATTTTATACGAATCGTAGGTGTAACCCCATCCGTCGCCCATGCGGCCGGTTTGTGGTGTCCAGAAATTCATTCCCCACGGACGGGCAATGGCAGGGTAGGTGTTTCCGTTCGATAGTTTGAATTCCGAATCGGTACCCATTAGTGGATTTACCATTTCCACCAGTTTTGTGGGCGTAGTTGTTGGTTGCGTGCTGACTTTCGAAGTGCAGCTAAAGAGAATTGCACCAAGGCAAAACAATAAAAAATACTTCATGGTAGTGAGTTTATTAAGTTGTTGTATAGGTATAAATCAGGCGCAAAAATATAATTATTTTGTTCAAACCTACAATTCATAGCCCGATTTCGGACGACTGTCTTCAGCCCGGCCAAAATCTTTATTAGGACTTGCAGCCATTGTAAATTCCAGCACACCACCTTTTACAACATCGGCATGTGTAATGTAGCTTTTAGTATATGGCTTGCCATTCAGTGTAACCGAATCGATATAAATATTTGTCTTGTTCAGGTTTTTAGCTTTTACCTCAAATGTTTTCTCGCCCGGTAGTTTAATAGTGGCCGATTCAAATAGCGGACTTCCAAATACATAAACTCCATTGGCCGGATTAACCGGGTAGAATCCCATTGACGAAAGCACATACCACGCCGACATCTGTCCGCAGTCTTCGTTTCCGCATAGTCCGTCAGGTTGGTCAGTGTACATTTCATTCATAATGAAATTCACCTTTTCGGCGGTTTTCCATTGCTGACCTGCAAACGCGTACATATAAGGAATGTGATGTCCCGGTTCGTTTCCATGCGCATACATGCCAATCAAACCTGAAATATCGCTTGATGCGCCTTCGTTTAACGTTTCTTCGGTAGTAAAAAGCTCATCCAGTTTTTCTGTAAACGCGGATTCACTTTCGAAAAGACCGATCAATCCATTAATATCGTGAGGAACCAGCCACGTGTATTGCCAGGCATTTCCTTCGCAGAAATCATCGGCACGGTGCTCAGAGTGAACCGGGTTGAAAGGAGTACGCCAGCTATCATCAGCTATTCGTCCACGCATAAAACCGGTTTCTTTATTGAAATAGTTCTCGTAATATTTTGCACGTTTGGCAAATAGTTCAAAGTCTTCGGTTTTCCCCAGTTTCTTTGCCATAGCTGCCACGCACCAGTCGTCAATAGCATATTCAAGCGCCATTGCAACCGATTCGACTGTTGAATCAGCCGGGATATAACCTTTTTCTTTTATGAAGTTCAAGCCGCGCTCGTCCATCAGCATAGTTGATTTTACGGCTTCAAAAGCTTTCTCCGCATCAAAACCGGTGTATCCTTTTAGTAAAGCATCAGCAATTACCGGAATGGCGTGGTTCCCCACCATTGTATTGGTTTCATTGCCATGCAGGTGCCACACCGGAAGTTTGCCCTGCTGATCGTAAATGCTCAACATCGTGTTTACCATGTCGTTTACTCGTTCGGGCTGAACGAGTGTAAACAGCGGGTGTGCTGCCCGGTAGGTATCCCACAACGAAAAAGTGGTGTAAGTATCGTAACCCGGATTGGAGTAGTTTTTGCCATCAGAACCGCGGTAATCGCCGTTAACATCGTTGAACAACGATGGTGCGATCATGGTATGGTACAAGGCCGTATAAAATGTTGTTTTGGTAGATGGTGAAGTCGTTTCAATTTTGATTTTGCCCAACTCGGTATTCCATTTTTCACGTGCAATTTGTTTTGTCGCTGCAAAATTCCAATCAGCAAGTTCGGTATTTAGGTTGCTTTTTGCACCATCGGCACTAACCGGAGAGATCGCCGTTTTAACCAACAACTCACCGTTACCTTCAAATTCAAGTTCAACGGTGTTGATTCCTTTTTCGTTTTGACGCAATATTTTTAAGGTTTTGATAGCTTTCGAAAACTCGGTATGGAAATAAACTTTTTGGTCCCTTGCCCATCCTGACGAGTAGCGAAATCCGCTAACGCTGTTGTCACCTTCCTGCTGCAGATCTGCTTTTGTAAGCGCATCCCAACCGGTTCCGTACGAAAGGTCGATAATTAATTTTGAATTGCCCGAGGCATTAAAATTGTATCTATTGAAACCTACACGTTCGGTGGCGGTCAGTTCTGCCTTGACATTGTATTTATTGATATTGATGGAGTAATATCCGGGGCTTACCTGTTCATCGTCGTGCGTATAAAGGGCACTCCAGGGATAAGCTTTGTTTGATTCCTGTGCGTAGTTAAATTCATCGGAAACGGGCATATAGAGCAAATCGCCCAAATCGCCAATTCCGGTTCCGCTTAAATGGGTGTGTGCAAAACCAATCAGAAGCGAATCGGAATAATGATAGCCTGAGCACCAGTCCCAGGTTTCCTGTGCATTGTTTGGCCCAAGCTGCACGGCACCAAACGGAACGTTGGCACCAACAAAAACATGACCATGATAATCACTTCCGATATACGGATTTACATAAGCTGAAAAATCTTCAGTTGTTGTTTCTTGCTTGCATGAAAATGCAAGGAATGCGAAAATTATTGCAGAGAATAATATACGGTTCATTTTGTTGAATTAGGTGTGCAATTATAAAATACGGAAAAATATCTGTATAATCCCGAAGCCGCAAAATTAATTAAATTTTGAAATGCGGGGGTGAATGTTATCATGTAATGAGATGGTTCGCACGCTAAATTCTTATAGCTCCGGAAAACGATCAGGTTTCACTTCGCGCATCATTTCATACACACCAGCAAGAAGGTTTTATATATCGCTGATGTTTATGTTTAATAACATTGTTCATACGCTTCAATAAAATAAATAGATTTTATGAAAAGTTTCATTTTTTCGTAAACTTTGTCGTCGAAGTTAAACTAATCACAAACCAGGATATCAAGCTTATGAAATTATTGTTATTGTTACCCTTATTTCTATTTGTCAATTTATCTGCTAATTGTAAAGAGGAAAAAATCAAGTTTGGAAAGATCGATAAAGAAGATCTGGAAATGACCGTTTATGATAAAGATACTACAGCGGTAGCCCTTATATTATATGAATATGGTGATAGTGAGATTGAATATAATCAAACCTATGGCTGGAGACTTGTGTTTTCGGTACACCGGCGTATTAAGATTTTAAAAAAGGAGGGTGTTAAGTATGCTGATTTTCAAATAGGACTTAGTAAAGATGGTACACACGAGGAAGAAGTTAAGGGATTGAAAGCCATTACTTTTAATTTAGAAAATGGGAAGATTCAAAAAGACGAGCTGGGAAAGAAGGACGTTTATTTAGACGATGTGAACAAATATTATCAACAAGAAACTTTTTCTATGCCAAATGTAAAGGTTGGATCTGTTATCGAGGTGAAATATTCGATTGATTGCAAAGCATTTTTTAGAAATATGCGCCCTTGGATGTTCCAACATAGTATTCCAACAGAGTATAGTGAGTACCTGGTGAAAGTTCCGGAATATTTCAAATTCAGGAAGTTTACGCTTGGGTTCGAAACGTATGCACTATTTGAAGAGGATACCTATCCTGTGTCTCATGTACTAACCCATAAAACACGTTCTGGAGGAGATGCATCAGTGGTTCAAACTGAATATAGTCAGAGTACACTGGCTTTTGTAAATAACAGGTACCATTGGATTGCTGAAAATATGCCAGCGTTCAAAAAGGAAGCTTATATTTCAACAGAAGATAATTATATCCAACAGGTACAATTTGAATTACAATCTGTTCAATTCCCGGGAGATAGGCTTTATAGTTATTCCGAATCGTGGGAGTCCATTAATAGTAATCTGATTGAAGACGAAGATTTTGGAAAAATTGCTTTTGGAAATGCCCGCATTTTGGAAAATGAGACCAATACTCTGTTAAAGGGAATAACAGACGACCAGGAGAAAGTTGAAATTCTTTATAATCACGTTCGCTCAAATTATAAATTTACCGGAAGAAATTCGATCTACTCAAAAGGACTTCGAAGGACAGAGTCGGACAAAAATGGTAATGTTGCTGATATTAACTTTCTGTTGTCGGCATATTTAAGAAACGCCGGCTTTACTGTAAAACCAATGGTACTAAGTACCCGATCAAATGGGGTGTTTTTATTTCCAACGGTTACTTCATTTAATTATGTGGTATTGGTTGCGGAGATAAATGATAAACTGTTACTATTAGATGCAGCTGATAAAGATTGCGCAATTAATGAGTTGCCTTACCAGTGCCTTAATGGTAAAGGGCTAATTGTTGGAGGAACAAAACCTGAATGGATAAATCTTTATGACCTGGGAAATGCCAATTCTCAATTTGTGTCAACTATTCAAATAGCTGAGGATGGCAAATTATCGGGTTCAATATCTATAGCAAGAATGGGGTACGCGGCTCAGGCATTCAGAACTGAAGTTGGAGAATTTACCAATACAGATAAATATATTGAAGATTTTGCTGACAGAAATCTTGATTGGGAAATTGAAGAGCACGAGGTGAATGGAATTGACAATCTGAGTAACCGTATAACCCAGAAGATTAGTGCTACCATAAATAACAAAAGCATTTTTGCCGCCGATAAAATTTATATAAATCCTTTAGTTGCCAATCAAACAGATGAAAATCCGTTTAAGCTGGATGAACGCAAATATCCGGTTGATTTTGGATTTAAGTTCAAAGAAAATGAAGTGGTGATATTTAATTTACCTGAAGGATATGAAATTGAGGAACTTCCTGGGGCATTTAAAGTAACGCTCCCTAATTCAAAAGCTGCGTATTTGTTTTCTGTTCAGAAAGTTAATGATAAACAGATTCAGGTATTTTCCAATTTATCGATTAATGATCCTGTTTTTTACGCTGAGGATTATGTTTCGTTAAAGGAATTGTTTAATCATATTATCGAAAAACAGAGTCAACAAATAATTTTGAAAAAGATTTAAGGTTTCCCTTTTGTCGTGTAGGCAGAAACTAAATCTTTCCGGTTATTGGTTCATAACTTAGTTTCAATTAATATAAATATAAATGAGTTTAAGGCATTTGTTTTTTATTCTGTTCATCATTTGTGCAGGGTATTCATCTCACGGAAAAGACGCTTTTTATCCCATTTCCGAAATTAATCCACTTCTATTGCTTAATTCAAACTCTATTGTTCGTGATAGCGAAATCTTTCTGCGAATTTATTCGGAAAGTAAGGTGAGTTATGAGGTTCGTGAGGTTTTTACTGTCTTGAACGAGAATGGTGATGGTGAAGGAGTGCTATATATTCCGTATGATTCAAACCGAAATGTAAACATAAAAGAAGCAACTATTTACGACAAGAATGGAAAATTTATAAAGAAGTTTAAAAATAATGAGATATATGATCAGCGTTATTTCGATGGGTTTTCGTTGTTTAGCGATGTCCGATTTAAACGAATAACTCCAAATGTAAACACCTATCCTTATACTGTGCAATATGAATACACTATAGATTTTAACGGAATTGTTGATTATTACGATTGGACACCCATTGATAGCTATTATAAATCAATCGAACGTGCCAGCTATTCAATAAGTTTGCACGATGATATGCAGGTTCGCATTCGGGAAAATAATGGTGATGCCTTAGAAAAAAGTGAGGGGGTAGATGATGATGTTCAGTATTCGTGGGAATTAAAGAATCAACTTGCCATTGATAGAGAACCTTATGCAATTCCGATTTATGAGCACGTTCCAACTATTATGGTTGCGCCAACAGAATTCTCTTATTTCGGAACTGATGGAGATTTGTCGACCTGGAATAGTTACGGACAGTGGATCTGGGAATTAATCGAAGACAAAACGACTTTGCCAGAAGAAAGAATTCTTTTTCTGAAAGAGCTTGTGAAAGGGGAAGATACTACCTTGAATAAAGTGAAAGCGATTTATAAATATCTTCAGGAAGAAACGCGTTATGTAAGTGTTCAGTTGGGAATTGGGGGTTTTGAACCTCTTTCTGCTGAAAAAGTTGATGAGGTGAAGTATGGCGATTGTAAAGCCCTGGTAAATTATATGCGTGCAATGTTGGAGGCGGTTGGAATTAATTCCTATTATACCCTGGTTAATGCCGGACGTACTGCAGAAAAAATTGTACCTGACTTCCCGTCGCAGGATTTCAATCATGTTATTTTGTGCGTTCCACTTGAATCGGATACGGTATTTCTTGAGTGTACCAACCAGTTTTCTCCCATTGGCTTTTTAGGAAGTTTTACGGCTGATCGTCGTGTGCTGCTGGTCGATAAAGATAACAGTCGTTTAATCCGCACACCAAAATTCAATACTAACGACAACCTGTGGAAATCGTCCGTTTCGATTGTATTAGATACGCAGGGAAATGCTGTTGTAAATGATACCGTTGTTTATACCGGTTTACAATATGAGTTCATTGAAGATCAATTAAGAAAAACAACCGAAGAACAGATTGAAGATGAATTAAAAGAAGGAGACATTACCGGAGCCGTATACAAAAATATAGCTTATACTTCCAATCAATTTGAAATTCCTTCAGCCACACGTATCCGGGAAATAGATGTTGCCAGATTCGCTGCCAAAATGGGTGATCGTTTTTTTATGCCCGTCAATATCATTAATCAGTCCTCATCTACTCCAAGGCGGGAAAAGAACAGAACATATCCTTTTCGTATGAACCTGTCATATCGCGATATCGATGAGGTTAAAATACAGCTGCCCGAAGGATACGAAATAGAATATCTTCCGGGAGGAACCACTATTACATCTGACTTTGGAAGTTATCAGTATTCTTTAGAAGCTGATGGGCATACGATCTCTTATGTTCGAAAAAATGAAATCAATGCCGGTACTTTCCAGCCCGAAAAATATGCTGCTTTTGTAGAATATATGAAAAATATATACGATGCCGACAATCAGAAAATTATTCTGAAAAAACTATAGCTCCGGGAAACGATCAGGTTCCACCTCGCGCATCATTTCATAAACATTCTTGAATAGCAACTCTACGTTTGGTTTTGAGAAATACTCGCCGTCAATACCATAGGCGGGGCGGTGTTCCTGAGCCGAAAGTGTTCGAGGAGCCGTGTCTAAATAATCAAATGCTTTTTGTTCCTCGATTACTTTTTGCATCATGTATGCCGTTCCTCCACCGGGCACGTCTTCGTCCATAAAAATTACTTTACCGGTTTTTTTGATGGATTGCAAAATGATGTGATTTACATCAAAAGGCATTAACGTTTGTACATCGATCACCTCAATGGAAATACCTTTAAAGTCCTGCAAAAGTTTTGCTGCCTTTACTGCATGGTGCACGTTCCACGCATAAGTAACAACGGTAACGTCTGTTCCTTCCTGCATAATTTCAGGAACGCCGAGTGGAACTTTGTATTCGCCATGGTTGGCCGGCAATTTTTCTTTTACGTTATAACCTTTTAACGGCTCAATAACCAGTGCCGGGTCGTTACCTTCAAGCAAGGTATTGTAAAAACCTGCAGCTTGTGTCAGGTTGCGGGGAACACAGAGGTAAACGCCACGCATCGATCCCAGTAGCATTTGCATAGGCGATCCGGCATGCCAGATTCCCTGTAGCTGATGACCACGGGTACGAACAATCAACGGTGCAGCCTGACGGCCTTTGGTGCGGTATTGCAACGTGGCCAAATCGTCGCTTAACTGCGACTGTGCATAAATCAGGTAGTCGAGGTATTGAATTTCGGCAATCGGGCGGAAACCACGCATCGCCAAACCAATTCCCTGTCCGATGATTGTTGCTTCGCGAATACCGGCATCGTCAACACGAACTTTGCCGTATTTTTCCTGCATACCTTTCATCCCCTGGTTTACATCGCCCAGTTTTCCGGTGTCTTCACCAAAAGTTACCAGGTTGGGGTATTTGCTAAACAGGGCATCAAAGTTTTTATTTACCACCACCGATCCGTTTACGTCGGCAGAGTTCTCATCGTATTCTGCAGCAACTGCTTTTACATTTAGCGCAGCGTCAGGTCCTTTACGGTGCAATTCTCCGTTGTAAAATCCGGCGGTACGTTCTTCAAAACGACTGATCCAGTCTTTCAGAATGTTGCGTTCATCTTCCAACTCCGGCATGGTATGAAGTTCGAGTTTCAGCCTTTTGGCAAAGCTGACATGCGATCGCCGTGTTGGAAAAATTTTATCTGTAACCTTTTCAAAACGTCGTAAACTCTGCAGTTCACTGCGCTTATCAATTCTTTTCAGAATTTTGATCAACTCAGTTCGTTCATTCTGATAACCTTCGGTATAATTATTCCACGCGTTCTTGCGGGCTTCTTTTGCTCGTTTTTGTGCTGATTTTTCAATCTCAGCCAACATTTCTTCGTCGGCAATTCCTGATTCGAGCATCCATTTTCGCATATGGTTAACGCCGTCGTATTCTTTTTCCCACGCCAGGCGTTCTTTTGTTTTGTATCGTTCGTGCGAGCCTGAAGTAGAATGCCCTTGCGGCTGAGTAACTTCGTTAATATGAAATACAACAGGTGTATGGGTCTTCCGGCAGGTGTCGATTCCTTTTTTGAACGTTTCAACCAAGTCGGGATAGCTCCAGCCTTTACATTTATAAATGTTTACGCCATTGCTGTCTTCTTTTTTCTGAAAACCTTTTAATGCTTCTGAAATACTTGATTTTGTGGTTTGCAGCTCAATCGGCACACTTATTCCGAAACCATCGTCATATACTGCAATTGCAAGCGGAACCTGCATGACTCCCGTAGCATTTATCGTTTCAAAGAAAATTCCTTCGCTTGTGCTGGCATCGCCAATACTGCCAAACGCCACTTCGTTGCCGGTAACATTGTTATTCAGCTGCTTTTTTAATTCGGGTTGCTCACGAACCATTTTACTGGCTTGTGCCAGCCCAAGTAAACGCGGCATTTGTCCTCCGGTTGATGAAATATCAGAAGCAGAATTGTACTGATCAGCAAGATCTTTTATTTCTCCCGCATCGTTTATGTTCCGAGTGCTAAAATGATTATTAAAGTTACGTCCTCCTGTAGATGGATTCATCTCATCGTCGGTATCGCCGTATATCATGGCAAAAAACTCTTCCGGTTCCAGCAACCCCAGTGCCAGCATAAAGGTCTGATCGCGGTAATAACCCGAACGCCAGTCGCCTTTTTTGAAATTCTTGGCGTAAGCAATCTGGGCAATTTCTTTTCCATCGCCAAAAATACCAAAGTGCGCACGTCCGTTATGTACCTCGCGGCGCCCCATGATACTCAACTCGCGACTTAATCGCGCAATGTAGTAATCCTGAAGTGCTTCTTTTGCAGATATCTGGTTCTTTGTTGCCGGTTTTTCTTTTTCTAAATACATAAACGATTCTTGTTAATCTGACGCAAATAAAACGAATATAAGTCAGAAATGTTTAGCTAAGGTGCTAATTTAGAATGCACTAAAAGGTGCATGAAGTTAGGGATTTTTGTATAATAGGACTAAAAAGTATCTAATTGAAAATGAAACGAATGTGTTGATATGTTTTTGCATATTTTTTTATGCATTGACTTATGATTAAAAATTCAAAATTCGATCTGGCTTCACATCATTTCCTCAAATAACATATTGAAAAAACACCGTTCTATTTTATTCATTAAACACTTTCAGATTTATATATATATTTGCCGGATCTCAGATTATTCTTATTTCTCAGATGTTTTTCGTTTGTGACTATAAGGCTGATGTTGTTTGTATTAATTTGCGATAATTTAGAATGAAAAACATTGCATTCGTATAGGTTAAACCGGCAATTTATGAGTCTCAGTAATTGGAGAAATCAATTAAACCATATATCATGTTAAAAAATTTAAGTTTACTATTTTTATTCGTATTAGTGTATTCGTCCGTTTTTTCTCAGGACGTAAAAGAATGGGAAGATCCCGCAGTTTTTAATATAAATCGCAGCGATCCGCATGCCAGTTTTTTCCCTTTTGAAAGTGAAAGATTGGCGTGGGACAATAATAAAGATGAGTCAGCTTATTTTCAGTCGTTAAATGGCATCTGGAAATTTAATATTGCTACCAATCCCGAAGGCCGACCTGTTGATTTTTACAAAACCAGTTATGATGTTAGTAGCTGGGCTGATATAAAGGTACCGGCAAACTGGGAACGCCAGGGATTTGATACCGCTATTTATGTAAATACAAGGTATCCGTTTTGGATGATTGCAGACGAGCAGCCAAATCCACCTCATATTCCATCCGGTTACAATCCGGTTGGAAGTTACCGACGTAATTTTACCATTCCCGAGAATTGGGATGGCCGCCAGATCTCTATACACTTTGGAGCTGTAAAATCGGCGTTTTACATTTGGGTAAATGGCGAAAAAGTAGGGTATAGCGAAGGTTCAAAAACGCCGGCCGGGTTCGATTTAACAGAATTTGTAAAACCCGGAGAAAATACACTGGCCCTGGAAGTGTATCGTTGGAGTACCGGTAGTTACCTCGAATGCCAGGATTTTTGGAGAATAAGTGGTATTGAGCGCGATGTATATTTACAGGCCACTCCAAAAGTTCATGTACGCGACTTTTTTGTTCATGCCGGCTTAGACGAAAATTATGAGGACGGGATTTTTTCGCTGGAGGTAGAAGTGGAAAACCATACTGGAGCAGATGCCGGAACTTACACTGTTGAGGCAAGCGTTTTAACGTTTGATAAAGATCAAAAACTTATTGATTTATCCGAAACTTCGACTGTTGGAGAAAAAGCCACCATGTTTGAATTTGCTGCCAATGTTGATGATCCAAAAAAATGGTCGGCAGAACAACCCAATTTGTATAAACTGCTGATTGTTTTAAAAGATGCTGATGGAAATACAGTTGAAGCACTTTCGCAAAACATTGGATTCCGCACTGCTGAAATTAAAAACGGCCAGTTTATGGTGAACGGAAAAGCGGTTTATGTAAAAGGAGTGAACCGTCACGAGCATGATCCGGATGAGGGACATGTGATTAGCCGCGAAATGATGTTAAAGGATATTCAGCTGATGAAGGAATTTAACATCAATACCGTGCGTACCTGCCATTATCCTGACGATCCGGAGTTTTATGTGCTTTGCGATTTGTATGGATTGTATGTAATTGATGAAGCCAATATTGAATCACACGGAATGGGTTATGGCGAAGAAAGTTTGGCCAAACATGCCGAGTGGGGACCCATGCACCTGGACCGTACACGTCGGATGGTGGAACGCGATAAAAACCACGCCTGTATTGTTACCTGGTCGTTAGGAAACGAAGCCGGCGATGGAATTAACTTTGTTGCCGATTACAACTGGATTAAAGAACGCGATAAAAGTCGTCCGGTACAGTACGAGCGTGCCGGGCTGGCCGACCACACCGATATTTTCTGCCCAATGTATATGGGTATTGATGGAATGATCAATTACGCCAAAGAAAATCCTGATCGTCCGTTAATCCAATGTGAATACGCACACGCGATGGGTAACAGTTGTGGTGGTTTACAGGATTACTGGGATGCCATTGAAATGTACCCGGCTTTGCAGGGCGGTTGTATCTGGGACTGGGTTGACCAGGGATTGCGCGAAGTAGATGAAAATGGCAGAATGTATTACACTTATGGCGGTGATTATGGAACCAATAAACCCAGCGACAATAGTTTTTGTATGAACGGATTGGTAAATCCCGATCGTTTGCCAAATCCGCAATTGTGGGAGACTAAAAAGGTTTATCAGAATATTTCGATAAAAGCCGACGATTTAATTGCCGGAAAATTTACCATTAGAAATAAATACTTTTTTACTAACCTGAACGAATTTAGTTTGTTTTGGACCGTTAAAAGTGCGGAAGGAATTGTTGCTCACGGAAGGATTGCTGATTTAAATGTTGAGCCGCTGGAAGAAAAACCATTTAGCATTTCGTTACCCGAATTACCAGAACTCAAAGCGGGACAAAGTTATGTTCTGAAGTTTTCGCTGATTACCAAAAATAGAAAAGGTTTGGTAAAAGCCGGGCACGAACAAGCCTGGGAAGAATTTATGTTACCAACACAATCGGCTGCATATACTACAGTTGAAAACAAAGGTGAAATCGCAGTTCAGCAAAACGAAGAAGCATACGTTGTTTTGGGAGAAGATTATCAATTGAAAATTGGTGCTGAATCTGGTATTATTTCATCGTACATTTTCAAAGGAAAAGAAATGATGAAACAGGGGCCACGATTAAACTTCTTCCGCCCGCCAACAGAAAACGATATTCGCGACCGCAATGGTTACCGAATTTGGGAAAGAGCCGGATTGAATCAATTGGAGCAAACAGCTCAAAAACCTGAGCTAAAAAATCAGGCCGATGGTAGTCTTGTGCTGATATTCCCCGTTGCCTTAAAAAGTGCTTCTTCAGAGTTCTCAGCCGTTATGCAGTACCATATTTTTGCCGATGGAACATTTAATATTTCAAGCGAAGTTAATTTGCCAAATTCAATAGCGGCAGTAGCAAAAGTTGGTTTGCAAATGAAAATGAAACGTTCGTACAACGAAGTGAGCTGGTATGGTTTGGGTGGTGTTTCTACGTATCCCGATCGCAAAAGTGGAGGTAAATTCGATTTTTATTCAACTACTGCCGAACAGCTATACGACCATAACATTGTTATTCCACAAGATAATTGTAACCAATCGGGCGTACGATGGGCTTCGGTTTCGAATAGCGAAGGAATCGGATTTTTACTGAGTGGTACAAATGAAATGAATTTTAGTGCTTATCCGTATGATGATGCCGAAATTACAAAAGCACGACACCTGAACGAGTTGGATGAAGCCGATTTTGTGACCGTTAATTACGATGCCTTGGTAACCGGTTTGGGAACGGCTACATGTGGCCCCGGGATTTTACCTCAGTATGTAGCAACAAGCGGTATTTATCGTTTCGATGTTACTTGTTCGCCGGTGCAGTTTCAGCAAAAAAACATATTTGAGTATGCCGCCGAAAAATATCCCGTTGCTGAACTTTTATTGGCGCAGGCTCCGGTTCTGGAACAAAATAATAATGGAGAAATTTCAGTAAGTAGTGCTGAAAATGCTGATCTTTTTTATTCGGTAAATGATGAGAAATTTAAAGCTTATAAAAAACCATTCGAGCTAAAAAAAGGCGGGAAAGTAGCTGTTTATGCAAAAGTTAAAGGGAAAATGAACAGCAACCTTGTAATCCGTAATTTTGAAATGAGCAAAAAGAAGTGGACTGCCACAGCCGATTGCAGCTACGAAGGAAACGAGCCGGAAATGGCTATTGATAACAACCCTGAAACGATATGGCATTCAGATTGGAGCGATGAAAAGCTGGTTCAACCACACTTCTTGCAAGTGGATATGGGCGAGACGCTGGAGTTGAAAGGTTTTAGCTATTTGCCGCGACAAGATTCATGGAATGGCCGCATTGCAACTTATAATTTCGAGGTAAGCACCGATGGCAAAAACTGGGAAACAGCGGTTGAAAATGGTCGTTTTGGTTATTCCGACGAACGTCAGGAGAAGATGTTTGATAAAACATATAAGGTGCGTTACATTAAAATTACGACCTTGCGCGAAGTCAGTCGTAGTTTTTATAGCTCGATTGCTGAACTAGGTGTGATTTTATAGTATCCTCAAACGATAATAGAGTGTAGAGGTCTTTCTTGAGGTTAGTTAAAGCTTGGTTCAACGCCAGGCTTTAACTTTTTAGTAGTATTGAAAAATGGATAAGCTGTATTTATTTACCGATGGAAGTGTGCATGTTCAATCAAAAGTTGGATATGGTGCATGCCTGGTTCTGGATGAAAACGAAATGGATACCGAAAATTTAAAGCAGCGTATTCAAACAAAACGTTTTGAGAATACTTCATCTACCCGGCTCGAACTACAAACTTTACTTTGGGCTTTGTCTGAAATTGAAAAAAATGACATAAAGGTTTTGGTTTATACTGATTCGCAAAATATTGCACAGCTTGTTGATCGCCGTGCACGATTGGAGGAAAATAATTTTTGCTCGAAAGGAGGTAAGCTGCTTAAAAACGCCGACTTGTATAAGCAATTTTACGAATTGTTTGATTCCCTGAATTGTAAAATTATAAAAGTGAAGGGGCATCAACCAACGCGTGTAAAAGATCATATAGAACGAATTTTTAGTTTGGTCGATAAAGCTTCAAGAAGTGCATTGCGAAGCAAAAATTAGCCAAAAAACGTTTCTTTATTTCTCCCCTGAAATGTGATGTTGAGTGAAATACCTTTTAATTGGTCGAAAATTTTTAACTTTGCATCACTTCATTTATTGAGATAACATATCGAAAAAGCTCCGTTCGGAGTTGAAAAGTACACAGGCAAGATTTCTGCTTGTGGCATTTTTTATTATTCAAATCATTCAATCATTTTAAATTGTAAGAAAAATGAAACTCAATAAATTAATCACTAATACCCAAAAGCCCAATTTGTACGAACCGGGAACCGCAGTTATGTGGACCGATAAACACATTTCGAAACAACTTCTGCAAGTGCACCTGAACGAAAATCTTGACCTGGCAAGTCGCAAACCGGAAACCATAAAAAATACGGTAGAATGGCTTCTGGAAAAGTCAGGAAAAGAAAAACTGAATATCCTTGACTTAGGTTGTGGCCCCGGTTTATACTCCACAATACTGGCCGGGAAGGGCCATAAAGTTACCGGCGTTGATTTCTCTAAAAATTCAATCGATTATGCAAAAAGCAAGGCTAAAAGAGATGGACTTAAAATTAACTACCTGCAAGCAAATTACCTGGAATTAGAATTGGCGGAGCAAAGTTTTGATCTTGTTCTGCTGATTTATACTGATTTGGGCGTTTTACTGCCTGAAGACAGAACAAAGTTGCTTGGTTTTATCCATAGCGTTCTAAAGCCTGAAGGCACTTTTGTTTTCGATGTATTAAATGACAGGGAACTGCCTAAAAAAGTAACTCCTAAAAACTGGGAGGTTGCTGAAACAGGTTTTTGGAAACCGGAGCCTTACCTCGCTCTATCTGAGTCATTCTTGTATGACCAGGAAAAGGTAATTCTTTATCAGCATCAAATTATGGATGAAGATGAAAAAGTAGATGTTTATCGTTTTTGGACACACTTTTTTGCGCATTCCGATTTGAAAAAGCTAATGGCTGAAAACGAATGGCAAAATGTTGAATTTTACGAGGATGTTTTGCCGGGGGGAGACCTGTTTGGTGGAGAGCATGTAACGTTTACGGTGGCCCGTAAAAAGAAATAGAAAAAGAAACGGGCACGAACTGAAATCGTGCCCGTTGAATATTTTACTCTACAATAATTTCATCAACAAATAACCAGCCGGGTTGTCCTTCACCGGCATGCCCTTTCGGACAACTTGTTAAATGTGCAGCCGTTACACGAACATAACGTCCCTTTCCTTTTTTATTTAGCACCAGGTCTTGAATTTGGCGCTCTCCGTCCTTAGCACTTACTTTATTTTTAACAGTCCCCAGCTTTTTGAAGCTCTGTCCGTCTTCTGAAACCTCAACCGTAACATGCGTTGGATAAAAAATCCAGGCGCCGTTATCCTGAAGCACTCCGGTACTTACCTTTGAGAAAGATTGTGACTGACCCAAATCTATTGTTGCAACGAGATCTTTGCCATTAAATCCTTTCCAGTTTCCATCGTGGTGGTCTTTAGAACCTTTGATTCCATCAACCAAGGCATATTCTCCGGTCGATTCGTAGCTTTTGCTGTTCGGATATTTCTGGTCCACTTTGCAGGCAATGGCTTTGTGAATGATAAAATCAGTGGCCAATGGCTGCGATTTTTGTTTCCCATCCTGAATAACCACTGCTTTTACGGTTCCGGACTTACTGATGGTAAAGGGCTGTGTATATTTATTTGATAGTGCAGTTGGCTCCGATCCGTCGGAAGTGTAATAAATATCCGGTTCCCAGGCATCGGTGCTCAGTGAAACTTTTATAGCCTTGTGTTCCGGATCGAGTTCCGGTTTTGCCGAAACCTGGAAAGCACTGGTAGCATAATTAATTCCCAGTTTGTCGAAACGTTTGTACTGGCTATCCATCCTTTTTGAGAAATCGCCCCAGTCTTTCGCATCTTTTGGTGACCACACCACTTCCGAAAGTGCACTCATACGAGGCATGATCATGTACTCCACATGGCGGCCGTTGGGCATGTATTCGGTCCAGATGTTGGCTTGTGCACCAATAATATGTTTGGCTTCTTCGGCACTCAATTCAGCAGGAACAGGTTCGAAGTTGTATACTTTTTTCAAAGTGATATTCCCACCAAAAGCTTTTGGCTCCAGTGATGGGTCACCCTGGTAATAATCAAAGTAACAGTGCGAAGTTGGCGACATTACCACATCGTGACCGGCTTTTGCTGCCTTTATTCCGGGGTCGGCACCACGCCACGACATAATTGTTGCTGTTGGATCCAATCCGCCTTCCAGAATTTCGTCCCAGCCAATCAAATGGCGGCCATTTTTATTGAGAAACTTCTCGATTCGTTTAATAAAATAAGCTTGTAATTCATGCTCATCTTTTAAGCCTTCATCACTCATGCGTTTCTGGCAGAGCTCACATTTCTCCCATTCGGTTTTTGTGGCTTCATCGCCTCCAATATGAATGTACGTTGACGGGAAAAGTTCCATAACTTCAGTTAGTACATCTTCCAGAAAGTTAAACGTTTCTTCTTTTCCGGCGCAGAAAATATGGGTGATGGGCCAAACGCCACCCGGGGGAACCGGTTTGTATTCTCCGGTGCACGAAAACTCGGGATAAGCAGCCAATGCCGACATAACGTGTGCGGGCATTTCAATTTCAGGAATTACCGTTACATGTTTTTTTCGGGCATATTCAACAATGGCTTTCACATCTTCCTGCGAATAAAAGCCGCCATATTTTGGTTCGTTATCTTTAACCGGTTCTTTACGCGAGTTCCAGTCCAAATCTTCACGGTCGGCTCGCCAGGCACCAACTTCTGTCAGTTTTGGGTATTTTTTAATTTCAATTCGCCAGCCCTGATCATCTACCAAATGCCAGTGAAACACATTCATTTTGTGCAGTGCGATGTAGTCGATGTATTTGTAGATGAACTCAACAGGCATAAAGTGCCGCGACACATCGAGATGCAAACCTCGCCAGCCAAACCGCGGATAATCGGTTATATCCATGCAGGGCAGGGTAGTGCCATTGTTTGCAGTTAACAGCTGCCAGATACTTTGCATACCATAAAATAAACCGGCAGTTGTATTGGCATTCAGAAATACACGGTCGTTTTGAATAGAAAGTGTATAACCTTCGTTGCCGATTTTGGTATCGAGCGGATTGTTGAGTTGGATAAGAATGTTTCCCTTTTTCTGTGCTGTTGGTGCAACAAACTCGGGCGTGTTGCCGGTTGCACTATTTAGCAGCTCCTTTGCCAGATCGGCAAAATTCTCTTCCGTTTCGTTGGAGGCGTTAAAAAGAACTTTGGTGTTGCCTGTTAATTCAAAAGTTCCCTCTTTTTTTATCACCGAGACTGGCTTTGGAATGATGTCGGCAGTTTGGGCAAAAATCCCAATACTGATCAGCATCGCTACAAGAAATATAGTTATTCGCTTCATTATTGTATAAATTAAATGAATTATAGTATGACTTTAAGTCATGCTATTTTTATCCATGTTACAAATTAAAATATCGGTTCAATCGTAAAACTGTACTGATAATCTTTTGCTGGAATTTGATACTGCTGCATTGGTTGAGCACCCCACGAATTATCGCCGGCAACTCCCATTTGTAGCATGTCGGTGCAGATAAATACACCGTCTTTTTTTACAATGTCGTTGGTGTGGCGGTAGTCGCTCGCGTCTTCCATGTCAAAGTCCTCGATTGGATTATGCAGGGTGGAAAATCCGATCACCGGATCGCCCGTTATTTTTAGTCCCAAACCATTTTCGTTTCTTAACTCGAACCAGCGTGCATCGGTTTTGTAGCCATTCTCCTGTGGACGAACGTATTTAAAATACTGATCGGCCACTTTACTTTCGTAAATACCAACAAAAGCACTGTGGTTACGGTCGATGTAATTTTCGTGTGGCCCGCGACCAAAATATTTCAGGTTGTCGAAATTCACCGGCATTTCCCAGCGCATACCAATTCGTGGAATGTTGGGGAGGTCGGAATTCGAAGTTTCAAAAGTACTGCTAACCTCAATTTTGCCATTTCCATCAATAACCTGAACGACCGACTGCGATCCTTCCAACTCTTCAAAATTGTATTTTGTTGTTAGATAAATTTTACTGTCGTCGGTTTGTAAAGCAGTAACACTTTCCGGTTTTAAGTTTCTTGAAACCTCACGCCAAATTCCCAGACGGCTTAGCATGTTGCTGCCTTTATCATTATCATTGGCAGGTCGCCAGAAATTCACTTGCGGACCTTTTTGAATTAGCTCGGTGCCGTTCATTTTGTACGAAGATATTGTACCTGTTTCTTTGTCAAAGGTAATAATGAATTGCGGTCCTTTAACGGTAAAATTAGTATTGGTTTCTTCCAGTTTTAGTTCCGGCGAAGATGTCTGTTCTTCACCTGTACTTACAATCTCTATTTTAACCGGAAATTGTTCGTGCGCCACTTCAAAACCGGCTTTTCTGAATGGCTTATCCTCACTAAGTTTTACCGAAAAATCGATGAAGAATTCATGAGATTGCGAATCGTTAAATTCAATTTTTATTCCTGAATCAATATCCACATCTGTTGATTCTCCCGGTTTGAGGTTGAGGTTTTCCAAAACACCGGAGCTATAATATTTACCATCACGAGTGCAAGTCCAGCTGATTTCGTAATCGCTCAGATCAGTAAAATCAAACATATTGCTAATTCGGTAAGCTCTGTCAATTTGCTCGAATTTCACGTTCTGATAAGCATATTTAACTTCCCACATCGCCGGATGTGGGGTGTAATCAGCTGAGATTATTCCGTTGCAGACAAAGTTGTAATCAGTTGGCATGTTTTCGCCATAATCGCCACCGTACGCCCAGAATTCAGTACCATCGTCCGCTTTTTTTACCAGCGCCTGATCAATCCAGTCCCAAATGTAACCGCCCTGCAACTGGTCGTTTCTGTCGCGGTTAAATACTTTCCACAAATCAACCAGGTTACCGTTGCTGTTTCCCATGGCGTGCGAATATTCGCTTGAGATGTAGGGTTTGGTTTGATGTTTCGATCCGTAATTTTCCAGTGCCTGAACACTCGGGTATTGTGGACAGAAAATATCAGTATTATCACCCATAATGGCACGCTCGTAATGAACGGGACGTGAAGGATCACGTTCTTTTATGGCTTTGTAAACTGCTGTGAAAACTTCACCATCGCCGGCTTCATTTCCCATCGACCAGACAATTACCGAAGGATGGTTTTTATCACGCTCAACCATGCGCATATTCCGGTCGACATGTGCCGCTGTCCATTCCGGCTTTTTAGCCAGCGAATGCTCTCCGTAATACATTCCGTGCGACTCGATATTGGCTTCGTTGGTAACATATAAACCGTATTTGTCGCACAGATCGTAAAAACGTTCGTCGTTAGGGTAGTGGCTGGTACGCACTGCATTAATGTTAAACTGTTTCATCAATGCAATTTCCTTTATCATTGCCTCCTCGCTCACCACATGACCCTTGTACTGATCGTGCTCGTGACGGTTTACACCTTTTATGGTAACCGGAACTCCGTTGATATGAAACACTGCATCAATGATCTCAATCTTACGGAAACCAATATTTGATTTAACAGCTTCAACAGTGTCGCCGTTGTCGTCGATCAGACTAATTACGAGCGTATATAGATTAGGAGTTTCGGCCGTCCATTTTTCTACATCTTTTATTTGTTCTTCCGAAAAATGAACAGCAGCATTTTCTTTCCGGTTGATCTTTACTTCCTGTTCGCGGCTTAACAACGAATAACCAGCTTCATCAAAAATATGGTATTTAACGGTGTAGTTGCCCGATCTCAATTTTGAAGTATGATTACTCAAATCAACATCAAGACTAAATACTCCATTTGTATATTCGGCATCCAGATCGGATTTGGCAAAAAAGTCACGGATGCGAACTTTCGGTGTAGAATAGAGATACACATCGCGTTCAATTCCGCTTATTCGCCAAAAATCCTGTGCTTCGAGGTACGAACCATCCGACCAGCGGTAAACTTCGGCTGCCACTACATTTTCGCCTTCTTTTAAATAAGGAGTAATATCCCATTCGGCAGGTGTTTTGCTTCCTTGTGAGTAACCTACTTTTTCGCCGTTAATCCATAAATAGAAGGCCGATTTCACAGCACCAAACTGGATAAAAACCTGGCGTCCGTCCCAGCTTTCAGGTACGGTAAACGTTCTGCGGTACGAACCCACAGGATTGTAATCGTGTGGCACTTTGCCCGGTTCGGCCGGATAAATGTCATCCACAAATTTCATTTCAGGCGACACCGGGTGTTTATAATCCGAAAATTCGTATTGATGATTCACGTATATCGGTACGCCATAACCTTCCAGTTCCCAATTGGCCGGAACGGGAATATCGTTCCAGTTGGAAACATCGTATTCCGGCTGGTAAAAATCAACCGGTCGGTCGGCAGGCTTTTTTACCCAGTTAAATTTCCAGATCCCGCTCAGTGTTTTATAGTAAACTGATTGTTGCGGTTTTTGACTTAAAGCATCTTCAACCGAGCCAAAAGGCATAAGGCTGGCATGTGGTTTTTCTTTGTTGATGTTGAAAACAGCCGGATTTTCCCAATCGGGCAATTGATCTTGAGCTTTAAGGAAAATAGAAAAGAGAAGGAGGGTGAAGAGGAAACTGAAATGCTTCATAGTTTTAAAAAATATTTTAAAGTCTTATTGATGTAAGTTAATAAATTTCAAAGATACACTTTTTTGAGCGTTTAGATTGAGTGCAATTTTCAGAAAACGTATATCTGTTAACAATCTGTGTGTTGTTTTTGAATTATATTATCATTTTTAATAGTTAAAGATGTTGGTTAAGTCGTTAAAGTACAGTATTCTATAGAAGGAGGTTGTTAGCGTGGAATGATTTTAAAGAACAGTAAATATTTGTTAGATTTAAAATATAATTCTACTTTCGTGCACGTACACGGAAATCAATTTTAGAAAAAATAAATACTAGACTTGTATCATGCAATTGGGAAAATATAGTTTTGGAGTGGGCGACCGCTTCAACCACGAAGGAGATGCACAACTCCGTGCCTTAATTAAAGCGAATAAAAAAGGTATTGCCGTAACTCCGGTTTGGAACAAATCAAATCGCGAACACGACATTGTACATTCCGAGCCATCGGGCACACGAATTGAAGCCGATGCGGCAGTAAAAGCACTGGCCTGGGAAGATCCCTATTTTGTTGATGCCGATCATATTAATTTGGGAAATGTAGACCGTTTTATCGAGCCAAGTAACTTTTTTACCCTCGACGTGGCCATGTATATTGGTACAGAGGCATCGGTTGAAGATGTGGCGGCTTTTAAAGAAACCTGCAAGTTGCTGGGAGATGAGGTAACTATTCCTGGAATTGAGGAACCGATTGAAATTACCAGAGAATTACTGGAAGAGGTGGCCGCGAAATACCTTGCTGCGGTAAAAGAAGCCGGGAAAATTTACCGACACATTGAAGCAGTGAAAGGCAAAGGCAACTTTGTTACTGAAGTGTCGATGGACGAAGTGGAGGCTCCGCAAACTCCGGTGGACATGTTTTTTATTTTAAAAATGATTGCCAACGAAAATATTCCGGCGCAAACTATTGCTCCGAAATTTACCGGACGTTTTAATAAAGGGGTTGATTATGTGGGCGATGTAGAACAGTTTGCCAAAGAATTTGAGCAGGACGTGTTGGTAATTGATTATGCGGTAAAAGAATTTGGATTACCGGCTGATCTGAAGCTCAGTGTTCACTCGGGGTCTGATAAATTTACGATTTACCCGATAATGGCCGATATCATTAAAAAGTATGATAAGGGAATTCACGTAAAAACAGCCGGAACAACCTGGTTGGAAGAAGTGATTGGTTTAGCCATTTCCGGCGACGAAGGATTAGCGGCAGCTAAAGAAATTTACACCAAAGCGCTCGATCGTAAAGAAGAACTTTGTGGTCCGTACGCCGATGTTATTGATATTGATGACTCGAAACTCCCATCGGCAGAAGAGGTTGCTGGCTGGACGGGCGAAAAATTCGGAAATACCTTGCGTCATATTCCCGGTCATGCCGATTATAATGCAAACTTCCGTCAGTTAATTCATGTTGGCTATAAAGTTGCTGCCGAAATGGGTGAACGTTACACCGGATTATTGGAGAAATATGCCGATGTAGTTGGCGCTTGTGTAGAAGAAAATATCTACGACCGACACTTAAAAAGATTATTCGACTTATAAAATAACTTCGGAATTCGGGAAACCGAAGTCCGACTTTTTCATTCATTATGAAAGCTTTTATGGACAAAGATTTCCTATTGCAAACCAATGTTGCAAAGGAATTATATCACAATCATGCGGCAAAAATGCCGATTTTTGATTACCACTGTCATATTAATCCGCAGGAAATAGCTGAGGATAAAGAGTATGAGAACATCACGCAGCTTTGGTTGTATGGCGATCATTACAAATGGCGCGGTATGCGTACCAACGGTGTTTCAGAGAAATACTGTACCGGAAATGCCAGCGACTGGGAGAAGTTCGAAAAGTGGGCCGAAACGGTGCCGCACACTTTGCGTAATCCACTGTTTCACTGGACACACCTGGAACTAAAGAAATTCTTCGGGATAGATAAAGTTTTGAGTCCGGCTACCGCCAAAGAGATTTGGGAAGAATGTAATGCTAAATTACAAACACCCGAATATTCATGTCGCGGAATTATAAAAATGGCCAACGTGCATACCATTTGTACTACCGACGATCCGGTGGATTCGTTGGAGTATCACCGTGCCATAAAAGCCGATGGATTCGAAACCGCAGTACTTCCGGCCTGGCGTCCCGATAAGGCGATGGCTGTGGAGAATGCGACTGCTTACAATGCCTATTTAAGTGAGTTGGAAGAGGCTGCCAATATAAATATTAAAAGCTTTGGCGATTTAATGGATGCCCTGGACGATCGTCATGAGTTTTTCCATTTAAATGGTTGTCGTTTAAGCGATCATGGTGTTGAAACAGTTTTGGCTGAAGATTACACTGAAGCAGAAATTGAAAAGATATTCATCAAAGTTCGGAAAGGTGGCGAGCTTACGAATGAAGAAGTGGTAAAATTCAAGTCGTGCATGTTGTACGAATTCGGAATTATGGACCACTCGCGCGGATGGACGCAACAATTTCATATTGGCGCTTTACGAAACAACAATACCCGTTTGTTCAAGAAACTTGGAGCCGACGTGGGATTTGATTCGATTGGTGATTTTGATATTGCACGACCACTGTCAAGGTTGCTGGATCGATTGGATATGGAGAATAAATTATCGAAAACGATATTATACAACCTGAATCCCCGCGACAATGAGCTGATTGCAACAATGATCGGAAATTTCCAGGACGGTTCTGTTCCCGGAAAAATGCAATTTGGTTCCGGCTGGTGGTTCCTCGATCAGAAAGACGGCATGGAGAAACAAATGCAGGCCTTATCAAACCTTGGTTTGTTGAGCCGTTTTGTGGGAATGTTAACAGATTCGCGCAGTTATCTGTCGTATACCCGTCACGAATATTTCCGTCGTACTTTGTGTAATTTGCTGGGTAACGATGTTGAAAATGGCGAGATTCCATACGATATGGAACTGTTGGGAAGCATGGTTGAAAATATCTGTTTCAATAATGCAAAAGCTTATTTTAATTTTTAGTAAAAACACATTGATTTTAAGGTAATCATGCAAATTTGTATGGAAGAATAGTATTTTTGCAATCGATTGCATTAAAGAATAAACTAAATCATGGCAAAATTGGAAATTAAATCAAAATCCGAATGTACATACGACTGTATCTCTCTTGGAGAAGTAATGCTAAGACTCGATCCTGGAGAAGGCAGAATACGAACAACACGTCAGTTTCGTGCCTGGGAAGGCGGTGGCGAATATAACGTATCACGCGGGCTGAGAAGGTGTTTTGGAAAGAAAACAGCGATTATCACAGCATTGGCCGACAATGAAGTTGGTGCCTTAATTGAAGACTTTATGCTTCAGGGTGGATTGGACACGCAATTCGTTAAATGGGTAGATTATGATGGTTGTGGTCGTACAGTTCGTAACGGACTGAATTTTACTGAAAGAGGATTTGGAATTCGTGGTGCGAAAGGTGTTTCCGACCGCGGAAATACTGCAGCATCGCAATTAAAACCCGGTGATATCGACTGGGAATATATTTTTGGAACATTGGGCGTTCGCTGGATGCACACCGGTGGTATTTTTGCAGCACTTTCAGAGACTGCAGCAGAAACGGTTATCGAAGCCGTAAAAATTGCTAAGAAGTACGGCACTATTGTTTCGTATGATTTGAATTACCGTCCGTCGCTTTGGAAAGCCATTGGTGGAGAAGCAAAAGCACAGGAAGTAAACCGTGAAATCGCCAAATACGTGGATGTGATGATCGGTAATGAAGAAGATTTTACAGCATGTTTAGGTTTGGAAGTAGAAGGAAACGAAGAAAATCTGAAAGAACTGGATTTAACCGGATATAAAAACATGATAAAATCAGCCGTATCCGAGTTCCCTAACTTCAAGGTAATTGCCACAACATTACGTACAGTTAAAACGGCAACTGTAAATTCATGGGGTGCTATTTGTTATTCCGAAGGTGTAATTCACGAAGCGCAACACCGCGAAGATCTTGAAATTATGGATCGTGTTGGCGGCGGCGATAGCTTTGCATCCGGTTTAATTTATGGTTTCCTTGAGTTTAACGACGGAGCAAAAGCGGTGGAATATGGTGCTGCACACGGTGCATTGGCAATGACTACTCCGGGTGACACTACCATGGCGACATTATCAGAAGTAGAAAAAATAATCGGCGGCGGAAGTGCACGTGTTGATCGATAGCCAAGGCAAAAGTAGAACTCCATCGGAGTTCAATATAAATAACCCCGTCCTTTAGGGCGGGGAATAAAAAAGAGATAGCGGAAAACGGCGCATCCTGAAAAGCAGTTTGAAAATGAACTGTTGCATGCGCCGTAATAAAAGAACGTTGATTAAAGAGCCGTTCCAATAATATTTTGGGGTAATATTTGTACCCCCTGATTTTTCAAATAAATTGAAAAATCTTGTCCCCCTTTTCGGGGGGACAAACGTTACCTGGTAACGAAGTGGTTGAATTGAAAATAAAAATGAATCAAAAATAAAATGGCAAGATTTTCAAGAATAGAAGTTGCATTAAAAATGAAAGAAACCGGAATGGTGCCGGTGTTCTATCATCAGGATATTGAGGTTTGTAAAGCAGTGGTAAAAGCCTGTTACGATGGTGGTGTGCGTTTGTTCGAATTCACTAACCGTGGCGATTTTGCTACCCTTGTTTTTGCTGAGTTAAACAAATGGACAATTGAAAACTGTCCGGAAATGATAATGGGAGTTGGCTCAATTGTTGACGAAGCTACAGCTGCTATGTATATCGCTTTGGGAACCAACTTTGTAGTTGCTCCGCTAATTGACGAAGCTACCGCAAAAGTTTGTAACAAACGCAAAATAGCCTGGAGTCCGGGTTGTGGTTCGGTAACTGAGATTGGCCGTGCTCACGAACTGGGTGCCGAGGTGGTTAAAATCTTCCCCGGATCGCAGGTGGGAGGACCAAGCTTTGTAAAAGCAGTAAAAGGACCAATGCCTTACGCCAGCATTATGCCAACCGGAGGTGTATCTCCGGATAAAGAGAACCTGAAACAATGGTTCGATGCCGGTGTAACTTGTGTGGGAATGGGATCGCAATTGTTCCCAAAAGAAATTTTGGCCGAAAAAAATTATGCCTATATTACCGAAAAATGTGCCGGGGCATTGAAAATTATCAGTGACCTGACAACATAAAACGACCGCCCTAAGTGGCGAAACACTAAATCAATTTTATCTAATGAGAACTAAAATCTTTAAAGCTTTTTCTTTGGTTTTTGTGGTGGTATTTCTTCTGGGATGCGCCGAAGTCAAAGAACATAAAGTGCTAAAACTTGCTCATGGTCTCGACCCGACTCACCCAGTGCATAAGGGAATGGAGTTTATGGCCGAACGTTTGGCCGAAAAATCAGGAGGGAAACTCACCATCGATATTTACCCCAGCGGGCAGTTGGGCTCCGAGCAGCAATGTGTAGAATTGTTGCAGATCGGAAGTCTGGCAATCACCAAAGTTTCGGCTGCAGTAATGGAAAGTTTTACTCCGAAATTTAAAGCACTGGGTTTGCCATATGTTTTCCGCTCGAAAGAACATTCATTTAAAGTTTTCGACGGGGAGATCGGTAAAGAATTGTTGCTGGGTACCGAAGAATACTGGATTCGTGGTTTGTGTTTTTACGATGCCGGTTTTCGTAGTTTTTATACCATCGACAAGCCGATTAATACTCCCGACGATTTAAAAGGGTTAAAAATCAGGGTGATGAAAAGCCAGACTGCCATGGAAATGGTGCGTGCTTTAGGTGGTTCACCAACACCAATTTCGTGGGGCGAATTATATACTGCGCTGCAAAGTGGAGTGGTTGACGGCGCCGAAAACAACGAGCCAAGTTTATATACTTCGCATCATTACGAGGTGTGTAAACAGTACTCATTAGATGAACATACCTGTGTGCCCGATGTGCTGATCATCAGTACAAAAGTGTGGAATACACTAAGCGAGCAGGAGAAAAAGTGGCTGCAGGAAGCTGCCGACGAATCAGTGCCTGTGGAACGGAAATACTGGGCCGAATCGGTTGAAGAATCGTTGCGGATCGTTCAGGAGAATGGTGTTAAGATCAATTATCCAGACAAAACATTATTTGCAGAAAAAGTTTCCGATATGTTGGATAAATACCGACAAGACGAAGTTTTGGGAGACATACTACGTCGCATTGAAGCCGTTAAATAGAAACCGATAAGAAAGAGATTATGACTATCAGAGAAAAAATAGATAAAGTCATCGAGATCTTGTTGATTTCGATTATGAGCATATTGGTACTGGATGTACTCTGGCAGGTTTTTAGCCGCTACGTTTTGTCGGCACCAAGTTCATTCACCGACGAGCTGGCCGGATTCCTGTTGATTTGGGTAGGTATGTTGGGCGCTGCTAATGTGGCCGGAAAAAACGAACACCTCGCCATCGACCTGATGCTGCAAAAAATGAAAGGTGCCAAAAAACGCCGTTTGCAGATTATTATTAATTCGCTGGTTGGCCTTTTTGCGTTGTTTGTAATGGTGTTTGGAGGCTCGTGGTTGGTTTACACACGTTTCTACCTTAACGTAAAATCAGCAGCACTGGCGCTGCCTCTGGGCTACGTTTACCTCATTGTCCCTCTAAGCGGACTGCTTATTATTTATTATGCTATTGATAATTCACTGAACCAAAATATTGAAGAGTAATGGAATTTTTAGGAGTAATTGTACTTGTAGTAAGCTTTATAATTTTACTTGTTATTGGAGTTCCCATTGCAATCAGTATCGGAATTTCAGGGATTTTAACCATGCTGGTAACCATTATGCCGCTTCCTGCCGCAACAACATTTGCACAGCGAATGGCAACAGGGCTGGATAGTTTTGCACTGCTGGCGATTCCGTTTTTTATACTGGCGGGGAATATAATGAACAAGGGAGGGATAGCCATCCGGCTTATTAACTTTGCCCGTGTTTTGGTTGGTCGCTGGCCTGCCGGACTGGCTTTTGTTAATGTTTTTGCAAATATGCTTTTCGGTGCTATTTCGGGCTCGGCTGCCGCTTCTGCTTCGGCAATCGGTAGTATTATGATGCCTGAAATGAACAAAGAGGGATACGATAAAAACTTTAGTGCAGCGGTAAACATTACTTCGGCAACAACAGGTTTGTCAATTCCGCCAAGTAATATCCTTATTGTATATTCACTGGCCAGTGGTGGTGTTTCCATCACCGCGCTTTTCCTTGCCGGCTATGCCCCGGGTATTTTAACCGGATTGGCAATTATGGCTGTGGCTTTGGGAATGTTCTCGTACAAACATTTTGGATTTAGCGGAATGGTTCGCAACCTCGGTAAATTCCTTGCCGTAATTGCGTCACTAGCTTTAGTAATTGTTGGATTGATAAAAGTAAACAGTGTATTTTCCGCAGGAGTAGCCACAGCCATTTATGGCGGAATCGGCGCATTGTTCCTGGGAGGAATTGGCTATTACGGCAGCAGACATAAAAAAGGTGCTTTGAATGCTTTAAAAACGCTCTGGCACGCTCTCCCTAGTCTGATGATGCTGGTGATTGTTATCGGTGGTATTGTAGCCGGTTTCTTCACCGCAACTGAAGCTTCGGCCGTGGCTGTTTTATACGCTTTGGTTTTGGCATTTATTTATCGTGAATTAAGTTGGAAAGACCTTCCCGACGTAATTCTACGCTCGGTAAAAACTACGGCATTTGTATTGTTGCTGGTTGCTACCTGTATCGGTTTATCGTGGATTATGGCTTACGAGAATATTCCGCAAAATGTAAGCGAAGCCTTATTGGCATTGAGCGATAATAAATTTGTAATTCTGCTGATCATCAATTTGATTTTACTGTTTGTGGGTGTGTTTATGGACATGACTCCGGCAGTGTTGATCTTTACACCGATATTCTTACCCATCGTTACCAATTTAGGATTGGAACCGGTTCACTTCGGAATTATCATGGTATTGAACCTGAGTGTTGGTTTGGGAACACCTCCAGTTGGTTCGCTGCTGTTTATCGGATGTAGTGTAAGCCAGGTAAAAATCGAAACGGTGATAAAACCACTAATCCCGATGTTTATAGCCATGATCGTTTGTTTGTTGCTGGTAACTTATATTCCTGAAATCTCGATGTGGTTACCTCAAAGCTTGGGATTTTAGCGACTTAAAATTTGTGTTTTATATTGGCTCTGAGGAGTTGATATAAAACACAAATCTCCATACTTTCTCTATTTTCGCCTCCATGAAGTTATTCGTTTTTGATTTGGATTTTACCCTGTGGGATGCCGGTGGAACATGGTGCGATGCTACAAACCCGCCTTATTACTGGAGCAACGGAGCCTTACTCGACCAGTCAAACAGTGAAATGGAATTGTATCCCGACGTGATTCCTGTATTGGAGGAACTTAAAAAGAACAAGCGAAAAATTGCTGCAGCTTCACGAACTTTCGAGCCATCCTGGGCACAAGATCTGCTTCACCTGTTTGATATCGATAAATATTTCGACCTGAAAGAAATTTATCCGAGCAGTAAAATTCAGCATTTCTCAAATATCAAAAAGTATTTTGGAATTGACTATCACGAAATGGTTTTCTTCGACGACGAACACCGCAACATTCACGAAGTCGGGAAACTGGGAGTTGAGGCGGTTTTAGTAGACAACGGACTCCGAAAAGAGCAGGTATTTCGGTATTTAAAATAGGCTTGTCGGTATTCGAATAGCCTGTGGTCAGTATTTTAAACCGTTAAATATCAGTTTATTCTTGTGTGCTTTCAGCAAAATATATCGTGTAGGTTAACCAGCAGCAGGTATATTTGCACTATACAAACCCAGTAGATAGTTTAGTTAAAGGTTATAGAAACCCTGTTATATTGTGATAAAATAAATATCCCGGATTGGACGCCCGGGATTTTTTATGCCGATGATCGAATCAGACGTTATTCCGATTGCGGCAGGGTTTTGAAAAGGCCTTCGAAAATTTTCAATTAAGCTATACGCTACATTATGCGAACTTTTGCCTCAGCAATTTGGAAGTGGTAATATCAGCATTTTGGCTAGTTGATTTCAGTAGCTCTAGTAGTATAATGTACAATAACATAATTACTTTTGAATTATACAAACCCCGCTAGAAATAGAGGAGGAGAATTATTAGAATTCATTTAGTTGTTTAAAAAGACTGGATTAAAAAATCCCGGAGTGGACGCCGGGATTTTTTTTTATTTCAAGTATGCCAATTGTTTTCAGCGTGAGCATTAAGCGAAACGATGAAATTTCATTGGTAAATACCGATAGCATAGCAATAAGAATTTGGGAATTAATGCACTGGATTTGAACTGGTCGCTATTCGGTAAAATTAAATTCTGTAAGAAAAGAGTGCTCACGGACGCGAGCACTCTTTTAATATCACTAAATATCTTTTTTATAAAGCAACCGAAGTACTAGTAATACCTGCTTTTTGCGAGGAGTATTCCAGTTTAACTTCTCCTTTGCCTTGAACAATAAATTCATATTCTGCACTACTGTGTCCCGGAATGGCAAAGAACTGAACTTCAGGTTTATGTTCTTTATAACTTACCTGGTCGAGGCGGTAATCGTTAATTTTTCCACCGGCAATAACTTTGGCTCCCGAAACTTTCAGGTGGTCGATGGTATACAACTTATCTTTTACAGCCTGGGCCGTCATGGTCGATAAACCGTTCTTGTTTGTTAAGCGAACCCGAATTCGTTTCAGGTTATTGTCCAGCTCTTTTACCTCAAAAACATCCATTTCCACTTTTGGTGTTTCGTTGGCTGCCAGCAAAACCACTGAAGCGTTGCGGTGCACCAAATCGGGCAACATAAACGGATGTGGTAAACGCGAGCTCATTTTCACCCAACCACCAATTTCAATTTCGCCGTAAACGGGGTGGTTGTAAGGTTTCCACTCTTTGTATAATTCGCCCTGTGCCACGTTGTCGTTAAATTTCAATTGTTCGCGGTTACGTTCAGTGCGGTCACTTTCGGAACCGGTTGCAGGTTTATCACTTTTCGCTTTGTAAGTTTCATGCTCGCGCATAAACAATTCGCCAACAAAAGTATACGAACCGTGTACAAAGAACATTTGGCCATCTGAGTCACCAAATGTCGGGTAAAGTTCAACCGAGGTCATATAAACATATCCGGGAGTAATTTTAATGGCTTCTTTACCAATTACATCATAAGCAGCTATATCTGTTGATGGAATAGATGTCTTATCATCGGCAGGAACACGCAGCCACATACCGCCCGAATTATGGAATGAAAAGTTTACGATAATATTGGGGTGTTTGGCAGCAAACTCATCAACTGCTTTTATGCCAACGCCCGAAAACGGGAAATTACCTGCTCCCTGCTGCACGTACTGAGGCTGCCAGTGGTAACCCCAGTTACGGTTCGGGTCGAGATAACCTTCTGCATCTTCGTTAAATCTTCCGTCGCCATCGTTATCGATGCCTTCAGAACCCAAAATGGTGTATTCACCTTTTTCGCCGGGTTTTACACGAACCATAATGCGCGGATCTTCCGGATCGGGTTTATAATTTCCGTTCGGATCTTTTATACGCATCTGGCAAATGCTGCCGTCGCCATCCAGATCATCCGGGGCATCTTCATCAAATAAACCGTCGCCATCGTCATCTTTTGGAATACGAATGCTTCGGCTTGAACTTGGCGTATGTGCATCCTTAAAAAAGTGGTTGCGGCCATCCACATTCACCACCGGAATAATGTAGTGTACGTTGCTGTCGACAGCCTTAGTAACCTGCTCATTTTTGCCATATTTAGTAAGCAGCATATTGGCATAGTACAGGCATACTTCACCGGCCTGAATCTCATTCCCGTGAATGTTTCCGTCAACCCAAACACCCGGTTTATCGTGTTCTGCACCGGTTTTTTTGTTGTTGATGGTAAGTGCATAAATTTTTAATCCTTCCTCGCTTTCTCCAACCGACTCCAGTTTGGTCAGTTCCGGATAAGCCTCATGAAGTACTTCCAGGGCTTTAACTACATCGTCGTAATCGTAATAACGGTCGAAGCGTAACGGTACTTCAATCTTTGGTTCGTCGGCGGCAAATACGGTAACAGCCAACGAGAATAATGCTACTAATGAAAATATCTTGCGTATCATGATTAACCTCCAATTTTAATTTGTTCAACTACATCGGTAAAAACTGTCGACTCAATTCCGGCAGTAATACTTTTGTTTTTGTTTGCTTTCAGCAGCCAGGTGTATTTTTTTACCTGGTTGGCACCAATTGCTCCAAGGGGTGTGCGCAGCTTGCCTTCCAGTAGTTCCATATCGCCATCGAGCGTAAGAATTACAGGAGCCGGCTGACCATTTCGCTGCCCCATCGAAATCGGGTAGGGAAGTGCGCCATTGTTGGCTACATACAATTCCAGTTTATAGATACCTCCACCCATATCGGTCACTTTTTTGTCGGCAATCGCAAACTCCGGAAGTTTGGTTGACAACTGGAGCAACCAGGGCAATTGTGTGGCCAGTAAGGACTCAATCTTGTCTGCTTTCGGTGTTGTTTCCAGGTAAGGTGCATAACCCCCCACTTCTACTTCATCAAAATCGGGATGATCCACTTTTGACCAGGCAACAAATCCTGCTCCGTCCAGTTCAGCATCAGAATAAGCCAGTAGTGCTTTGTCTTTTTCGCTCAACTCATCTTTTTTCTCCGGCTTTTCCTCCTTCTTTTTCTTGTCATCCGAGGCCTCTTTATCATCCTCTTTTTTCGCTTCTTCTTTTACTTTCGGAATCGAGAATAGTTGCATGCTAAACGATGGCACTCCGAGGTGGTAATAGGCCCACAATTCAAACGAACCATCTTTTGCCGGCGTCGGATCCAGGGTTTCGGTACTGAAATCTTTTGCTTTCAGGTACTTTTTATAGTCTTCGGCATATTTTTTATAAAAAACCAGGTCCTCTTCCAACGGATTTAATGCCGGTCCCAAACTCAGGTAGCTGGCCACCAACGACGGAGTAACATCCGTACCCGGAGATACAACTGCTTTAAACAATTCGATTGCTTCGTCCATGGTGTAGGTTTTATTGGCATCGGCGTTAAGCATGGCGGCATAACGGCGTGGAATTTTTAATTTATCGAGGCTGGCATCACCTTTACGGCCACCTTTTGGCGGAACCAGGCAGAAGTTTGATGTACCCAAAGTATACACCATCGAAATCTCGGGACGGTCGAAAATAAAACGCAGTATTCCATACACTTCAGGAGTTTGCCCGGCAAACAAACCGGCCTCCTTATTCTCGTAGGGGAAAAGGTGCGGGAAGGCAATTCCCACGTTAATTCCGCCTGTACCGTCTTCGTTGTATAATCCGTCGGTGTCGTTGTCAATTCCTTCTGTCAGTATTTTATATTCGCCGCGCTCGCCTTTTGTTTTGTCGGCTTTTTTCATCAACCGTGCATCTTTCTCCGAAACGATATAACTGCCTTCAATGCTTTTAATGCGCATTTGAGTGATCAGTCCGTCGCCGTTCAAATCGTCAGGCCCATCTTCATCGGTTGCTTCGTCACCATCGTTGTTTATTTTAAAAAGGTTGGTGGCCTGTCCTGTTTTTAGTGCCGAAAAATAAACAGCAGCAGCATCCGGATTTGGTTGTGGCATAATGTACCATTTTACATTCTCGGTGTAGGCCGTTGAATCCATTAATAGTTGCGCCAGGTAAAGCGCACCCTCTGTGGCCAGCGGTACATTCCCCTCAAAATTGGCACCCACAAAAATTGCCGGAACATCGTCGAGGTTGGCACCAATTTCCAAAACAGTAATTGGTTCTCCACCCGGGCTTTCGGCAATGGTGTGCAGTTTGGCATTTCCCGAAGAAAATTCTTTTAACAATTGCTGAACCTCCCGGTTGGTGTGGTATTTTTCAAACCCGGTGTCAGACTGCGCTTTTAGGCCGGAGCTCATAACTATAAGCATCCCGGAAAAGCACAAGTAAAGCAGTTTTTTGACCATAATAAATGTGTTTTCTTTAAATGATTTTATAAAATTTTGATTCGTCGATTAGGCACTGTTGTTATTAATGATGAAAGAAATATGTTCGATCTTTGGAGTGAAAATTACATTTTTTTATTAAAAAAGTGGAATTTGCTGACATAAATTTGATTTTGTTTCTGGTTTTGATGACGATTTTACTTTTTCTTTTATCCTGAAATGGATTTGATTGTGTCAAAAAGTATAAACAAAGTATCAGTTTATGTATTGTAATTGCTGTTAAAGTGGTTTATTTTTATGTCCATAATTTTACTAAACCAAATAAATCAAACAAAATGAAGCAGTCAAAAGCTTTACTCAAATCACTCCTGTTAATTGTAATTATAAGTGTGTTTTCATCAGTGCTTTATGCAAAAACAGGTGTGAAAAAACTCGTTTGCGAGTACCACGAAAATCCTGTTGGCATTGATATCGAACAGCCAAGGTTAAGCTGGCAACTTTATTCCGATCAACAGAATGTAGTTCAATCGGCTTACGAAATCCGAGTGGCAGGTTCGGTGAATGAACTGTCATCAAAAAGCAAACAGTTGTGGAATTCCGGAAAGGTAGAATCCGATCAATCGGTGAATGTGGTTTATGGCGGCCCAAAACCCGAATCGATGCAACGTGTATACTGGCAGGTGCGTGTGTGGGATAACACCGGCAAAGCCAGTGCCTGGAGTGAACCGGCCTATTGGGAAATGGGAATTCTGGGGCCGGAGTTGTGGAAGGCGTCGTGGATTTCTTTGCCTAACGAACCGGAATCGAAAGACTCCCAACCGGCGCAATATTACCGGAATGAATTCTCCACATCAAAAAGTATAAAATCGGCGCGTGCGTATGTAACCTCGCACGGGTTATATCAGTTGTTTTTAAATGGTGAAAAAGTGGGCGACCAGTTATTTACTCCCGGCTGGACGAGCTATAATAAACGTCTGCAATATCAAACCTACGATGTAACCGGTATGCTGCAAAAAGAGAATGCCGTTGGTGTGGTTTTGGGTGATGGCTGGTACCGCGGAAATATTGGTTGGGTGAGTGCTAATGGCTACTACGGAGATCAACTGGCGTTGTTATTTCAGCTAAAAATTGATTATAACGACGGAACAAGCGAGTGGATAGTAAGCGACAAAAACTGGAAGGTAAATAATGGCCCGATTCGCAAATCGGATATCTACAATGGCGAAACTTACGATGCTCGTTTGGAATTAAATGGCTGGACCAGCACCGGATACAACGAAACAGACTGGCAAAGTGTTGAGGAAGTTGATCAACCCAAAGACCTTTTAATTGCGCCTCAGGGTGTTCCGGTTAAAGCGGTTGAAGAAATCAAACCAATCGAATTTATTACCACGCCAAAGGGTGAAAAGGTGTACGATATGGGCCAGAATATGGTAGGCTGGGTACGCATAAAAATGAAAGGAAAAGCGGGGCAAAAAGTGCAACTGAAATTTGCCGAAGTACTCGATAAAGAGGGGAATTTTTATACCGCCAATTTACGTGCGGCGGAATGTACCGATACTTATATTTTTGGGAAAGACGGTGAGGCGGTTTACGAACCAAAATTCACTTTTCACGGATTTCGCTATCTGCAGTTGATTGGTTTTGATGAGATGCCTTCGAAGGAAGACATTACCGGAGTGGTCATTTATTCGGATATGGAACCAACCGGAACATTTGCCTGTAACGATGAAATGATCAACCAACTGCAGCACAATATTCAGTGGGGACAAAAAGGTAATTTCCTTGATGTACCAACCGACTGTCCGCAACGCGACGAGCGTTTGGGCTGGACCGGCGATGCACAGGTGTTTAGTATGACTGCCGGCTACAATTTTAATGTGGCAGCTTTCTACACCAAGTGGATGAAAGATGTGGCTGCCGACCAGTTGGACAACGGCGTTATTCCGCATGTAATTCCTGATGTATTGAACGGACAGGGAGGCGCTACCGGCTGGGCCGATGTGGTGGCTGTTATTCCGTGGTCGGTGTATAAAATTTATGGCGACACTCGTATTCTGGAAGAAAGTTACCCGGCCATTACCAAATGGGTAGGTTATATGAACGAAAGGGCAGGCGACGATTACCTGTGGACAGGAGATACGCATTATGGCGATTGGCTGGCCTATGCCACAACCAATTCGGATTACCCGGGTGCTACAACAGAAAAGGATTTGCTGGCAACGGCTTACTTTTATTATACAACCACTTTAACCGCAAAAATTGCACAGCTAATTGGCAAACCTCAGGATGCCCAAAAGTACAAGCAGCTGGCGGCAAACATTAAAGAAGCTTTTAACGACGAGTTTGTAACACCTAACGGACGCCTGGTTTCGCATACGCAAACGGCGTATGTTATTGCACTTTCATTTGGCATATTGCCCGACAACATGGTTGATGCAGCTGCCGCTTACCTGGCCGGGGATGTAGAGAAATTCAAACACCTGACCACCGGCTTTTTGGGAACGCCGATTTTGTGCCCAACGCTTTCTGCAATTGGCCGCGACGATTTAGCCTTTATGTTGCTGAACCGTAAAAACTACCCATCGTGGTTGTACCCGGTAACGCAGGGTGCTACAACAATATGGGAGCGCTGGGACGGACAAAAGCCCGACGGATCGTTTCAGGATGTGGGAATGAACAGCTTTAACCATTACGCTTACGGCGCTATTGGCGAATGGTTATACAACCACGTGGCCGGTATAAAAGTGGATGAAAACAATCCGGGATACAAGAAATTCTTCCTGGCACCAAATCCGGGCGGTGGTTTAACCCATGTAAATTCAACTTTCGATTCGATGTATGGAAAGATCGTTTCCGGCTGGAAGGTCAGCGACGGACAAATGACTTACAAGGTTGAAGTTCCTGTAAATACCTCGGCCGAAGTGGTGCTGCCCAATGCGAAAGTAGCCGAAGTTACCATGCCTGACGATCTTAAATCAGGCGCCACACAAACCGGAACCGGTGTAACCGTTACGGTAGGGTCGGGGACTTACTCGTTTAGTTACCCGATAGCGGAGTAGTTCGCTCAATAAGTTTGGAATTCAAAAGATATTTCCGGCACGAAGTTTCTCCTCCTGATAGGAGGAGGGGACCGCGTTTACAGCGGTGAGGTGGTTGGTTTTATTATTTACCCCGTGGCTTTAGCCCGGTAATTATTAAATAAATGAATAGAAGGCTTTAGCCATTAATTGTAACGATTAACGACTAAAGCCTTTTATGTGTCCTGAAATATTACCGCCACGAAGTCTGCCCGGGTAGTCAGGGACGGTGCAAAACAAATAGCCCTCATGGATTACCGGAAAAATTTCATGGCTCATAAAAAATATTTATTAGTCTTTTTATCGTCTTATGATTTATTATTCTACTTTTGCAACATTGTTGCATTTGGAGCAGTTTTGCATTTATGAAATCAATTGAAATATTAAACAATCATAAGCTCAAACGAACCAGTTGTCGGGAAGGGATAATTGACATAGTAATGGAAGCTAACCAGGCACTATCTGAAAATGAAATCAGAGAACGCCTTGTGGGAAACTACGACCGTACTACCTTTTATCGTTCATTTAAAACACTGGTAGAGCATCAAATCGTTCATAAAATCGTTGTCGACAATCAAGTGGTTAAGTATGCTCTGGATAAACAGGTGACGCATAAATCCGCTCATGCACATTTTTATTGCAACACATGTAACACGGTAAAGTGTATGGATGATATACCCGTACAACATTATAATCTTCCGGATGGTTACGCTGAAGAAGAAACCGAAGTTTTAATTAAAGGAACCTGTTCCGTTTGCAAAGACCAGGCTTAATCGGTGAAAGGAATAAAAGTACATATCACATTGCTGCTTTTGGGAATTTTCGTTTTCCCCATCGCTTACCAGCCGTATCATATTGTAAGGCATCATTCTCAAAAGGCAGAATGTCATCATGAATGTTGCCATATAAAGCATGAAGAGGCACACGATGTAACTTTTAATAGTTATTCCGGTGAGGACGAGCGTTGCCCCATTTGCGATTATCACTTTCCGGTTAACGATTTACCCCGTCTTTTATTCTTCACGCCTGCAACTCCTCATGTGCTGAATTCGGTAGTTGAAATCGAAATAAAACGCGCCTGCAAACACGCCATTTCCACCAAAATACCCCGTGCACCTCCACTGTATAGCTAAAATATCAGTGTTTTAGTTTTTTGGTGAATTTTAATCTCAATTATTTTTTATGAGAAAATTTGTCATGCTCTTTTGGGGCATGCTGTATTGCTATGGTCTGTCGTTTGGCCAACAATACTATGGGCTTAATGGGCTGGTTGTTGACGAAAATAATAAACCATTACCCGGTGCGTCGGTAGTATTGTTGCAAATTGAAAAAGGAACGGTTACCGATATCAACGGGCAATTTGTAATGGATAAGTTGCCCGAAGGAAGTTATATTCTTGACATATCATTTATTGGTTATAAAAAGCTTGTTGATTCCGTATGGGTCGACAAAAACACTTCTTATAAAGCTCAGCTGGAAGTTGACAATATGAGTCTGCAGGAGGTTGTAGTAACCGATAATTATGCCGGAAACCGGAAAAAGGAAGAATCGCTTAACATTGAAATTGTTAATGATGATTACCTGAAACGGAATTTGGGCGGAAGCCTGATGAGCTCGTTGGAACGATTACCCGGCGTTACGACAATCGATATTGGTTCCGGACAATCGAAGCCTGTTATTCGTGGCCTTGGGTTTAACCGTGTTGTGGTGGTCGAAAACAATATTAAACACGAAGCACAGCAATGGGGAGCCGATCATGGCCTGGAAATAGACCAGTATGCGGTTGATAATGTGGAGGTGATTAAAGGACCGGCATCGTTAATGTATGGTTCGGATGCCATTGGCGGGGTGATCGATATGAACAACAGAAAACTGCCTGCTCCAAATTCCTTTGGTGGAGATGTTAACCTGAGTGGAAAATCAAATAACGGTTTGCTGGGAACTTCGGTGTTGCTGTATGGACGAAAAGACTGGTTTTTTGCCAATGTACGTGCTACTTATATTGATTATGGCGACTATAAAGTACCGACAGATAGCGTTGATATTTATTCGTACCGTGCAGCTTTGTTTAACAACTATCTGCGAAATACGGCAGGAAACGAAAAGAACCTGCACCTTACGCTGGGTATTATTCAGAACGGGTTTCAGAGTAAACTGTTTGTGAGTACGGTAAACAGCAAAAGTGGCTTTTTTGCCAATGCACATGGTTTAGAACCCCGTAATATTGATGCTGAGTTGCACGATCGGTCAAGCCGCGACATCAACTTTCCGTACCAGAATGCAAGCCATTTAAAAGTGGTGAACACTACACATTACAAATGGGAAGATTCGAAGCTTGAATTCGATTTGGGCTTTCAACGTAATTTCAGGCAGGAATGGAGCGAATATGTTAGTCATGGATATATGCCTCCCGTTTTTCCCGATACCTTGTCGTTCGATCCGGAATTGGAGCGGGAGTTTGAAAAATATGTGTACTCGGGAAATCTCTGCTTTACACACCGGCTTGATGAGAATAACCAACTGGTTACAGGTGTAAACAGTGAGTTCCAGGACAACCGGATTAACGGGCGTGGTTTTATTATTCCGGCCTACCAACAGTTTCGCGTAGGTGGATTTGTTTTTGCAAAGCATAACTTTTCGGAACAGAGCCGTTTGCAATTGGGCATTCGCTACGATTACGGAGCTATTGAGACCGATGAGTATTACGACTGGTTTCCATCTCCCCTTGATGAAGATGAAAATTCGGATATGGAATACCTTCAGCGTGCCGGAAATATCGACCGTACTTTTTCGAATTTAACATGGTCGGTGGGCTACAATTACGATTTGGAGCACTGGACATTAAAAGCCAATGTTGGCAAAAGTTTCCGTATGCCCATCGCAAAAGAGCTGGCGGCAAATGGTGTAAATTATCATCGTTTTAGTTACGAAGTTGGTCATCCTGATCTTTCACCGGAAATAGCTTACCAGTTGGATCTGGGAATAGAATACCATTCAAAACGGTTGGCAGTGGGAGCATCGCCTTTTCTGAATTACTTTGATAACTACATTTACCTGAATCCGAGTTCTGAATTCGACAGGCTTTACGGAAACGGGAACCAGGTATTTTATTATACCGAAAGCAGGGTAATGCGTTACGGTGCCGAACTTCATGCACATTACGAATTACTACCTCATTTACAATTGGGAGCGATAGCCGAATATGTTTATTCGGAGCAGTTGTCGGGAGAGAAGAAAGGCTATACTTTGCCCTTTTCGCCACCGGCTTCGGCCATTATAAACCTAAAATATCAGAAGAAAAAGATCGCATTTGCAGAAAATGCTTATGCTTCTCTAGATTACAGAATTACAGCGCCTCAGAACAACATTGTTCCACCGGAAGTTACTACCAACGGTTACCAGGTGGTTAACATAGGTGCGGGAGGCGAAATCGAAATTCTGAATCAAAGAATTAACATCTCCATGCAGGTACAAAACCTGCTTAACACCAAATATTTTAAACACACCAGCTTTTACAGGCTGATTAATGTACCTGAACCGGGACGGAACATTGTTTTGAATGTTTCAGTACCCTTTTCAGGAAATTTATAAATGTTAAATCAACAAAAATTATTTAATGATGAAACGAGCATTACAAAATTTGACTCACACGCGGATGATTAAAAGCGAGTTACATGAGTTACCACTGAAAACAAACAATTTAAAACGAATGAAAAAGAGAAATTTATTAGTTGCGATAACTTTAGGAGTAGCTGTTTTTTTTACAGCATGTGATGACGATGACACAACAATTGCAAAACCCGAAATTACCCTAACGGAGCTGGGCGAAGGCGACAGTCATGGAAACGACCACACCGGAGTAGCTGGCAGCGATTTACACGTTGAAGCAGAAATTGTTGCCGAAGGAAAAATCGATCTGGTGCAGGTGGTTATTCATCACGAAGGAGAACATAAATCGGCACTGGAAACCGAGTGGGAAGTGGATACGATCTACACAAAGTTTACGGGCTTAAAAAACACCACTTTTCACGAGCACATCGACATTGCAGAGTGGGCCGAAGCTGGCGATTATCATTTTCATTTTATTGTTACCGATATGGAAGGCAATCAATCGACTGCCGAATCGGAATTAGAGATTATTGAAGAATAAAATATTAAAAAGTCGACGGGTGTTTTTGCCCGTTGGCTTTAAAAAAGTATTGTTATGAATAAAACAAATATACTGCCGCTACTGAGCATTTTACTGCTTTTTGCATCTGCCTGCAGCGACGATAATGAAGTAGATAAGGAGAAACCGGTAATCGACATCAGTTTTTCAGGCGCGTTCCCAACCAATTGCGATACCATCTATTTTGGAGAACCGTTTGTATTGAAAATGAGGTTTTCCGATAACCTTGAGCTGGGAGCTTTTAGTATTGATATTCACAATAATTTCGATCATCATTCGCACAGTACGGAGGTTACAAGCTGCCATCCCGATCCGGATAAAGATCCGGTGAATCCTTATGTTAGCATCGACGATTATTCTATTCCTGAAAGTTTGAAGGAGTACGAAACGAACCTCACTATTTCAATATCCGAAAGTGATGGTGTTGAGCTGCACGACGAGGGGGATTATCATTTTTTGATACGCCTAACCGATAAAGAAGGCTGGTCGGCACAAAAAGGATTGAGCATTAAAATGCTGCATCGCTAGCGTCTTATTTTGTCAGAAAAGCAAAGGCCCGGCAAGTAAAAGCATCGTCTGTAAGGGCGATGCTTTTATAATATCCAACCCAAATTGCAATTTGCCTTTTTATCAAATCTAAACTATCTTGTGCTTAACAAAAAGATATTGATTCACCCAAATCGAAAAAAATGCCACCAGTCAACAAAACAACCAAGCCTGACGAAATAAAATCGTCGCGTCCTAACCAACCCGTTGCCACGTTTTTGCAGGAAGCCGAAAACCTTTATGTATGGTGTGATGATGTGCCTGAGTTGGTAAAAGCAGGTGTTGATGAGGAATTGGTTCTCAAATTGCCGGAAAATATAAAAGCCTGTCGTGATGCTCAAACCCTATGGGAAAAGAAATTAAAAACTCCGGGCGATGCGCAAGTGCAATGGAAATTACAGCTACCGGAAGCTCTTAAACTCAAGGCCGGGCTTTTACAATCCATGCGTTTTGCCTTTCGGAACAATCCTGATTTAGCCGGTCGTATAAAACATATCGCCAAAGGAAACAGCTATGCAAATCTTATCCAGGACCTGAATGATCTGTCGGTACTGGGGCAGAAAAACAGCCTGCTGCTAACGGCGATTGGCTTCGACCTGGCCTTACTCGACACAGCAACGGCAAAATCGGAAGAGCTTGCTGAATTGTGGGCACAAAGTAAAAGCGAAAAGAATCATTTAAATGAAGCAGCCATTGCACGCAATAAAGCGTTTTGGACTTTGCACCGGCAGGTAAGCGAGATCCGAAGTGCCGGCCAGTATATATTCCGCCACCGAAAAGACCGTTATGTGGGTTATGTTAGCCAATACTGGAAGCAAAAGGATCAACGCAAAAGCAATTCTGCCGGCTAAACCCCGTCATTGTATCAAATATTGGTATGCGAGGTAATCGCAATAGGGTGCGAGGTATATCTAAATGTACGCGAGGAATAGATAATAGCGTGCGAGGGATATAAAAAGGCATGCGAGGTTACCTCGCACATGTATATTAGTACCTCGCAGGTAAATATCAGGCCCTCGCACCTAAGTAAAACTACCTCGCGCCCTTATAATAGCCCCTCGCAGGCTATTTTTATATACTCGCATGGCAATAATGTGTGCAGGGCGGTAGAAAATTCAATATCGGGGCAAGTTGGACACCACGCGAAAGGATTCGCGCGGCAGCGGTGCTGGTTTTATCTGATATGGTCAATCCCTCCTGATCAATGCCCGACATCTGTTTTCATTTGAGAAACATGACAGAGCTAACTAAAAATGAGTGATGGCAGTGCGGTAATTATTTCTCGTCAATGCAAAGAATTAGTACTATCCACCCTTAGCAGTTTTAATCAGCGGTGCAATATTTTTATCATGACCTATTCATCCTCTCTCCTGAGTTTTCCTACCGTCCGGTATAAATTTCCACCATCATCAACTCCTTCAATAATATAAGTATAGGTAGTGGATGGATCAGCGGTATAAAAACTTACAGTTGTTTTTTCTCCGTCCTGGATGGTAACGTTGGGGGCCCAAAAAACGGTGGAGCGCATATCGGGTTGTTTCACCATTCGAACTGAATCAATCTCATATTTGGGGACATAAAACTCAACAGGTTTCTGATATCCCAAAGGTGTAATTTTTTTCACGCCCTTGAGTTCATATTGAAACTGCCCGCCTTCCTTCACACTAATAATTATTACACCGTTCGCTCCCCCTTTTCTACTGTAAACCGCAGCGCCGGCACCAACAATTGTAGCAATATGATCGATATTATCAGAATAAAGATCTCCAATATCTTCCAGCGTTTGTTCCATTCCATCCACCAATATCTCAGCCGCCCCATTTCCACGGGAGAGAAAAACATTACCATTTTCAATCCGGGATACGCCCGGTAATGTCCGAAGTACAATTTCAATCGGCTGCGATACCGGGAAAGATCTTGAGATTCTATCCTGGTCAAAAACATTACTGGATATACCATACTTGCTTTCCAGAATTTGTTTTGTCTTATCTTCAACCTTGATCTCAATTTCGTCTAATACAATCATCTTTCCTCCATCTTCGTAATAAACGCGTTCTGTGGCATTTTTAAATGCCTTACCTGTAAAACCCTCTGTTTTATGGGGTATTACTCCGGCATGTTGAAACGAAGGAAATGTATCCTTCTCAAAGGTGATTATCCCGGCAGGCTCCTGTTTAATATTGGTGAAACGTTCTGCACGTACGATGAATGTTGTATTCTCCGGAAAATTCAATTCATTAAAAATGAAGTTGTTGTTCTCATCGGTGAAAGCCGATGCAGTGATAACCGGGTTAACAGCCAATGCCTTTATTTCAGTAGTTTTCTTTTTCTGCAAAAGCATTTTCTGATAATTCCCTGATAGGGTTTGCCCCAATTCAAGGTAATATTTGGCAGGAGGAACTCCGTGTTGCAATAATTCGTTAAGATCAAAACGCTTCCAGCCTTGCGTAAGCATCAACAAATCGAGGTAGAAATTTGTACTGTCAGCATTGTTTAAAAAGTAGAATCCGGGCTCTTCCACATAACCTTTCAAATCAGAAGTCAACAAGAGACTTGTGCAGATATTATCACTTAACGAATCAATGTTTACCACCAGGTCGTCTGTAACAGCTATCGAAAAGCTACCTGAATGCACAGTCGAATCCTGCTGAAGTATAGAAAGTTTTAGAAACACACTGTCGCGCCTTTGGTAATTCTCTTTGTTTGGCTGCACATGAAGATTTACATCCTCATCTTTTCGGATAAATACCATCCGGCTTGAGATGGTCTCTTTTTTATCATTTAACAACACAAAATTCACGATTCCCTCAGGAAATATATCTTTTGGTATTTTATAAAAAGTGTTGTTCAGTTTCTGAGTAAAAAGCAATCTTTCACCTAGATAAGCCATTATGTAACAGGAGTCAATCGCATTAAAGTTTTGTTGCCTGACATTCAAATGAATTGATTCCCCTCTGCTAACAACCGTTAAAGCAGCCCCTTTCTTATAATGCTGCGGCAATGGAAAACGTACGATTCTATCTTCCACATCTCTGATTTCGGCATGATACTCTTCTCCTGTTTCGGGAATTATGTAAAAGGCCCCCATTCCGAGGTGCTCGCTTGCAATGTTCGTAATTGTATCGTTTTTAGCATTCAAAACAACACCCCGAACATTCCTGGAATAACCGTCGCTTCCAATTGCTTTGAAAGCAACCCTGTTTATAACACCATCGATAAGATCACCACCTTCAGGAAAAAACTGCACATCCAGCTGTCCCTCATCTTCTTTTTCTATAAAGAATTTGGTATGGTATTCCATCTCACTCTTCTCAAACTCAACTTCAATAAACCGACTGGAAGAACCATTATTTTCCGGATTGAAATCAAAGTTTATTTTTCCATCGTCTCCTGTCGTTCGTGATAAAACTTCTGCTGTTGAATTCCCTAAATGCAAAGTACACTTAACACGGGTGCCGGTTACCGGATCTCCGTTTTTATCGGCAAAATAAATGCTGGCAGTTTGTTGTTCCCCATCGTTCTCACGAAACTCGATCTTCGAAGTGATTTTGTGCGTTTGCAAACTCCCTATATGTATTGGCTTGTAAAATAGATTGTCAAGCCCCTGATTTAACATCCACATGGAATAAGCCCTGATAAAATAGCTGCCCTCAGGGAGAGTAGATTCCAGCTTTATATTACCGCTAAATACACCATCAATCTTCTTTATTTTCTTTCGGCATACCAACGAATCGGCCTGATCGTACAATTCAACGTAAATAAAATTGCTCATTGTTGCGGGAAAGTTACCGGTTGCAGTAAGCAGGTAAGCTCTGAACCAGATGGTACCTCCGGTGGTATAAATATTCCGGTCGGTGTGCAAATACAACTTTTCCATGGGTGGCCTGTTCGCAAACGAGGAAAATACCGAATCGATCGAAACAGCGACTTCCTGAGCAAAACTGCTTCGTAAACAAAATTCAAAAATCAGTAAGAGTAGAGAAAACCGGAAAGCTTTTGGCATGCTAATAATTGAGGTATTTGATTCATGCAATTTTACATAACAGGATGATATATTGCAAGTTTTATCTTAAAATAATTATCAATAGCGGATTTTAAGTACCAGCTATTAAAATTATAGCTAATCCGAACCTCAGCCACAGCCTGATCAGTTCATATTCAATTCGGTAGAATTGCACCCCGATTGCAAATTGGGGTGAGGGGGGGAATTGTCTGGGTAGTAGAACAGAAACAATCGAGGCTACAAGCTGCCCCTTTTATACCCTTGAACCACACTAGTATACAAACTCTCAGGAACCGTAGTTTGCCAACTTATTGTTATACGACTCAATTACTTTGAACACCTGATGATCAGAAGCAAAAACTTTTTCATAAGCTTCTTTTGCCAACTGAAAATTCAATTTAGCATTCTTAAAATCTTTTTTGTCGTGTTGAATCAAGGCCGTGTAGAATTTTAAGTTTCCGCTAACTCTGTAATCGGCAGAATAGTTGTTTGTTTGCTCTGCTAAGAATTGGATCAACTCGTCAGGTTTATTCGCGGTCCAGTAAAATCTCATCAGGTCTTGATAAACTGCCGGAGCTTCTGGAGCCAGTAAGAAAAACTGCTTTGTGCGCTCCTTATATGATTCCATATTTAGCGCCATTTCCAACTCCAGTAGTGCTTCTACAGTAGAATAATTATCAGGTTGAATGGCATCAGATCTTTTGTAATACTCCATGGCGTTTACCGAATCCTCAAGCTCCAGGTACATTACTGCTATCATTCTGGCCACATTGGCCTTATTTCCGGGATCGTCATACAGGTCCAAGGCTTTTTTGGCACTTTCTATTCCTTTTTCTGTTTGATCGGTGTACAGATAGGCATAAGCAAGATTATAATTGCTGTACGGGTCTTTATTGTTTAGTTCGATCGATTTTTTAAAGTACGGAATAGATGACTGATAATCTAGGTTGATAAGATAGGCATAGCCAATACCATAAGCCGACCAGGCATCAAACACATCATGATCATAGGCATTCAGGTAATAGCTTTGGAATTTTTCAACTAAAACCGAATCCGGCAATAACCAGTTATCGTCGTATTTTAAATGAATCTCATGATAGAAGTTTCCTAATTCTTTTTGCAACTCATAGTTGTCCGGGTATTTCTCAATCAGGTCGGATAATACGGTATTAGGCGAAAATTTGTAGTTGGTAAAATTACCTTCACTTCCACGAATAGCTGATAGTTTCTCGTTAGGGGTTAAGTCTTTTAACGCAAAAATCTCGTGCATTTCACTCGAAACATAGTAGTTTAATACCAGCTTGGTTTTTGCAATTGCTATTTCCGGTTTTTCATCATTCGGATCAGCATCGTCCAGCAGCTTAAATGCCGATTCATATTTTTTTAATTCAATAAGCTTATTTGCTTCATCAATTACTCCTTTTTGGGCAAAAGAAATGGTGATGCAAAAAATCAGAATCAGAGTAAGTTTTAGTTTCATCTCATTAAAATTGTTCGTTTCATTTGTATTCGATGTAACTCCCGATGAATTTAAATTCTTCTTGTTTGTGAATTTGAAGAATAAAAATTCATGCTCGTTTCATATTTTATTGTTTATGCAGCCTGACGGCAGTCGGTCTAAAAGCCCAATTCCGGCGCTATAACAGCAAGTTTTTTAAATCGTTTTGGGAAGCGGTTTTAGAACAAATTGTTACCATTGAACTTCTCCGTATTTGGTTTATTTGGCTTAAAAATAGTTTTAATAGATCAAAAATTAACCATAAATCAGAAAATAATCAAAATGCTCAACCTTGTAATTGATGACTACAATTGCCAGATACCGGGCGGATCGCTTTTTCAACACCAAAATGATGTTCGCTCAAGTCGTGTTCTTATACTTATTGTTCTTTGTAAGTATACACTTTCAGCGAGTCCGGAATAAGTTTATTGTTTTTAATAGCATGATTATTCTTTAACAGGAAATTGTTGAGTTTAGCTTCAAGCTCTTTTTCCCGGTCAGGCTCATCAACAGTTTCAATGTCCATATTCTCGTAAACCTGGTAAATTACCTTGTTGGCCAACATCCGTTCGCCATCGATAAAATCGAGGATTTCGTTTTTGTTTCGCATCAGCGGATAGGCATTCGCAACCCTGAAATCTTCTTCGTTGTCGAGGCCATGTCCGATCCAGGCGGCGGCCTTCGGACGCGAAATGATACTATCGGCATCAAGCATGGCCAGCAACGAAGGCGTAATGTCAAAATGGGTAACAAGGGATGAGAATTTAGCTGGCTTTTTTATCATTGGCGAATAAATTACCAGCGGCACATGAAATCTGTCGAGCTGCGTACTTATCGGAACTTCCGGCATACGATGGTCGCCCGTTATAACAAAAATGGTGTTGTTAAACGAAGGTAGTTTTCTGAATTCGCTAAAGAAATACCTTAGCGCATCATCAAAATAAAGCACTGTTGAAAACTGTTGCTGATAATTCCGATTGAAGTTTTTTGTTTTCTCCGAAAGTTCTAATTTTTCCAATCGCTCGTTAAATTTCGAAAGGTAATATTCCTGGTTGGCAACCACAAAAGGGCTGTGTATTGACAAAGTAAGGAGAATATCCATTCGCGGACTTGCAGTGTTGTCGGCCTTAATTTCATCGATATAACGTCTGAAAATTTCTCTATCGCCAAATCCCCACGAGAAACCACTGGTAGCAGAGGGCGGCATTTTTTCATATCCCGCGCCAAAATTGGTATTGTCGATAATTTTATCAATTCCTTGCCGTTTCAGAAAAACATCCATATTATCGAAATGCGCTTCACCGCCATAGGTAAACGAACTCGTGTAATTGGCCTGTGTTTTTAAAATGCTGAGCAGGCTTAAATGATCGGGCATTTCTTCGCCAAGCTCTGTAAAACCGCGGTCGCCAAAGGGAACCGATGCCAGGGTTGACGGAAGCACCTCGAAGGTTCGGCCCGAAGTACTTAAATTGTTTTCCCAGTACAAACTCTTATCCATAAGCGAATCCAGAAAAGGAGTAAAACTTCCCAAATAAGCACCCTCTCCACTATAAGCCCGACCAAGACTTTCAACAATAATAAAAACAATGTTCGGCCTGGATTCCAGTGGTTCAAAATATTTACCCAAAACATCGGGTGTTGTTTCTTTGTGAAGAAAAGGGTAGTCTTCGTCGAGGTAAGTAAAAGAACCATCAGCAGTAGCCACGTTGGGTTTAAAAGTATAAGTCTGTTGGTCCAACGGCTCGTTGAAGACATAACGTGTTAGTACACTTTCACTGAAAAAATTAAGTTTATTGGTAGCTGCATAGAGCGAAAATTCGTTTTCAAAATCGGAAGGTTGTGGTTTTAAAAAACCGAACGGAGCCAATGACGCAAACATTGCGGCCGAAATAATAAAAAGCATCCACGGTTTTAGCTTGTAGTAGACGTGTTTGATTAAAACCCGCACCATGTATACTAAAAATAGGGCCATAAAAATAAAAGGCCACACATTCATCTCGCCCGAACTTTGTACGGTTTGGTTAATTTCTTCGATGGAATAGGCAAATAAATCGGCCCCCAGCGGAACACCGGCGGTGGAGAAATATTTGAGCAGCAACATATCGCCCAGTACAAGGAATACCGAAGCGGAAATAAAAAATACACGTGCCGCTTTTTGGCTGAATAAACCCAGCAGTAAAAATGGAATCATCAATACGGCGGAAACCCTAAGGTACAGAATGATGTCGTATTTTATTCCGATAAGCAAGGAGTTAAAACTACCCGGTGGATAACTGTGGTAATTGGAGAGGATTACTATCTCGTGTAAACGCACAATCAAAATCATCACGGCCAGAATAAAACTCAGGCTGATAAAACGCCTTAATGTGCGTACAAGCAATCCTAATGTATCGGTAATTTTCCCCATTTAATTCTCCATTAAAACAATCTCGAAAAGCCTATGTCAAACGAATAGTATCCCGAATAATTTCCGGGCTCCAGTTGTTCGTTACCCATATTAAATCCGGCACTTACAATCCATAATTTTTTAATTAGCCGGTTGTATTCCGCTCTTACCGACCTGGTTTTTAAGGTCAGGTTCTTTTCCGTATCTATTGGCTTCCTGTTGTCGTCGGGCGAAACACCATAACTTAGTTTAAGCCCCAGATAATTTTCTGAATCGGCGAAATAGCGCCGTACCGATAAAGCTCCGGAAACCGAAGTCCCTTCCGAATCGGGTGTAACATACGATCGCAGCGAAATCCAGTAATTCCCTACATATTTTCCCAATGTGGCGGTATAAATGTCAACCCCCGAAGAGCTGAAATCGAGGTAGCGCATTCCCAGCGAACCTTCCCAGGCTTTTGGGAAGTTGTGGTACAACTCAAAACCAAAACGGTTTCCCGGGAAAAGTGCATCCGATGAGTACCCGTAATTTACGTAGGCATAATTGTTTTCGCCAATTTTTGGGTAGGCATCTATTTCAAACTGCAGCCCGTTTGAATCGAAACGATTAGCATAATTTAAACGTGCAATAACCGATCCCAGCTTGGTTTTTCGCCCATACGACAGGGCCAGAAAATGCCAGGGATCGCGGTTAAAGTCGCTGTTAAAATTATCGAATGTGTAAATCAGCCTGATTTTGTTTTTCATTAAGTCGAGCCGGTATTCTTTTAACTTGAGCAGGAAATCGGGTTCGCCCGGGTTTTTATGCAGGTAAGTCTCCAGCACATCAACAGCCTCCTCGTATTGCTCGTCGCTATATAGTATCCGGGCTTTTTTCAAAGTAAACTTCGATGATTCAGGCTCCAGTTTTAAGGCTGCGTTACAATATTCAACGGCTTTTGTATTGTCATCCGCCCAAAACTCAACATCAGAAAGCGCATCATAGGCTTCCATGTTTTCAGGGCGTTGTACTAAAACTTCCTGTAATACCACCCTTGCCGAATCGTACATTCCATCCCAGGCATAGGTACGGCCCATCAATAAAGCCACATCCGAATTAAAACCTTCGGAAAGAATCTGACGGCAAATACTGCGGGCCTTTTCCCGTTCACCGTTAAAGGCATAGTTTCGGGCCTCATCAAAGGTTTGAGCCTGCAGAATACCCGCTGTTCCTGTGCCCAGCAAAATAAAAAGTACACTTACTATTTTGAAATACAATCGATTCTGTCTCACTGTATTCTATTTTTTTTGTTTCGAAATGTCAAAGCCGGCACGTGTCATTTTTCCCCACGATTTTTTCTTTTTAATGAAATAATCGTAGTTCCCCCGCAGTCCCCAATACACAATTAAAGGATGGTAGATAAACGGCTCGAGCCAGGTTGTCATCAGCAACTTTATTATCATTCGTTTTTTCTTGTAGCGGTTGTACGAAAGATGGTCGAAAAGGATGGCATAGGTCGAAATCATAATCGCAAAAAAGTATATAAAACCAAACATCACGTAAAAAAACGACCAGTCGGCCAGCCCAAGCAAGGCTATTGTAATAAAATAAGATATGCCTAAAAATTCAACAATCGGGGCCAGCCATTCGAAAAACACCCAGTAGGGGTGCGAAACCATACCCATAAAACCAAACTTTGGATTCATAAAAATTTCGAGGTGCAGCATTATGGTATCGATTGTGCCACGTGTCCACCGGTTTCGCTGCGATCCGAGTACTTTTAGGGTCGAAGGTGCTTCGGTCCAGCACAAGGGGTCGGAAATATACACCACTTTGTATTTTATCCCCTGGTTGGCCATGTACTTCCGCATCCGTACCACCAGCTCCATATCTTCGCCAACGGTTTTGGTGTAGTAGCCTCCGCAGTTAATAACCACTTCCTTGTCAAAAAGACCGAGTGCCCCCGATATCAGCAATAAACCATCGAGGCGGCTCCAGGCCAGCCTTCCCATCAGAAACGAACGGCTGTATTCGATGACCTGGAAACGGGGAATAAGTTTGCTGGGAACATTAACTTCCACCAACTGCCCGTTTTCGATCACACACGAATTGGCAATTTGAATTACCCCACCGGCGGCGATTACTTTTTTATCGTTTGCTTCGAGGAAGGGTTTTATCAGCTTTTTCAGGGCGTGCGGATCGATAATGGAATCCACATCGATTGAAATAAAATAATCGCCTTTGGCAATGTTTATACCTGCATTTAGCGCATCGGCTTTTCCTCCGTTGCGTTTATCAACCACCGTTAGGTTGGAGTACGCCTTTGCCCGCGATTTATACACGCCAAGAATCTCCTGGCACTGTATCTGATAATCAATCGCAAAAGGTACTTTCTCGAGGTCGAATGCAGCAATTGTTTTCGCCAGCGAATCGTCTTTGCTGCCATCGTTAATAACAATAATCTCAAAATTCTGGTAATACAGCCCAAGCAGCGCTTTTATGTTGTCGACAATGGTAAGCGATTCGTTGTAGGCCGGTGCCAAAAGCGAAATTTTGGGAGCAAAAGGAGAAGACAGAAGTGCGTCGAAGTTGGTTGTTTTGGCCTCGCGAACATTGCGTATCAATTCTCTGGCTGAAACAATGGCAAGCCAAAAATAAAAACTGAAAATACCAATGGTATAAATCAGAAACAGCGATTCTATTATTGTTCTTACAATTCCCATAAACTAATTTCGCGGATCCTTTACATGAGCTAATAAAAGTTCAAGTTCCGGTATTTCTTTTTTTGTATGCTTACTAATGTTGTCTCTGCTTTCCTGGCTCATGTAATACACCGAGCGGCATGCTTCCAGTTTTAACGATACTGAACCGGTTTTCATCACCTCCTCAAGAAAAGCAAAATCATCCGAATCGCCAATATTTTTAAATGCTTTCAGAATTTCGAGTTTGTTCCGTTTTGTTTCGCCATCAAATTTCTTTTTTAATAATTCGCGGCTGTCGTATAAGCGAAGGTCGTTAATGGCTTTGTAGGCCAGAAAGCGGGTCTCTTCCATTTCGCTTTCCACCATTTTTATCACTTCCGAAACATCTTCAAGCTGCTGAAAAAAGGTAATCATCCTCAGGCTGAAATTCCGGATATTGTAATGTTTAAAAGATAGAAACCGGGCAAAAGCCGGCACCGGTATTTGGTTGAGCCGGATGAGGTAAAACACCGACAATTGTGCCCATTTGGCAAATGGCTGTTTTAGGTTATCAAAAAAGCTAAACGGATTTTCGCTGTTTAAGGTAACATATGCAATTTGTGCTTCTGTGCGCACATAATCGTTCGGGTCGTTAATCAAGGTTTTAATCATGCCTTTTGCACCCTGTGGATAAAGGTGTGTAAGCTCCATTATTCCCTTAACCTTTTTATGACTGTATCGTGATTTAGCCAGTTTCAGTGAATCTTGCTGGAGGTTCAATTTCAAATAGATCTCAGGAATAAAACTTTCGAGCTCGCCTTTAAAGTTGGCTTTGTAATTCATAAGCACCGAGATAAGAATTCTGCGGTTCGCTTTGTTTTTAATTTTTTTGAGTTTAATCAGTGCTTTTTCCCAGTCGATGTTTCCGAAAATGTAATCCATAATCACTTCTTCGTACATTTTACCATATATCCGTTCGAACCTTTCCTTTTGGTTCTTTCTTTTTACGGTAAAGTTTAATGTCAACAGCACAAATGCAATGTTTGCGATAAAGAACAAAATCAGTGCAGCAAAAAGCAGCAATATGGAATAATCAAAAACTTTTTCAATTACATCGAAGTAAACCTTTCTGACTTTTCGCGGCAAATGTTTTTGGCCGTACGCAATCAGCTTGGTTTTTAATTGCTCAATTTTTTTATCTGAAACAAAAATACTGAGTATCGAATGTTTACGGTGTTCCTGTTTTTCGGAAGAATCAATTGTTTTTTTTAAGGGAAAGGTGTCAGCTGAATTTAATTCCTGATTTTCAACTGTTGCTTCCTGAGTAGGGGCAATAACAGCATTTTCAGTCTCCGAATTTTCAACGGTATCCGGTTGTTGAATTAAAATTCCGGCTTGTACAAATAACAGGTTCTTTGCCTGAACGGCTTGAGGAAAGGTAACGGAACATAAAAATATAACACTATTTACGATTAACAGATTAACCGCAAAACTGAGATGTCGCATTGATTACAAGTTTCTAATTGAAACTAAATATACTATTTCCTCGCAGACAACAGTCTTTTTACCCGTAAATTTAGTTCAATCAGGCTAAAAGGTTTTACCATGTAATCATCGGCCCCAAGATCAAAAGCTTTCATTACACTTTCTTCAGCTCCTGCTGCCGAAAGAACCATAACGGGAATAAACTTTTTATACTCCTCGTTTAATTTCGAAATTACTTCGAGCCCATTTAAATTTGGCATGTACAGATCGGTAATAAGCAAATCCACCTCATTGCTTTCGAGCTTTGTTAAGCAGTCTTTTCCATCCTCGGCTTTAATAATATCATAGCCTTCTCTGGATAAACTATGTGCAACGGTCTCCAGGATTAATCTGTTGTCTTCTGCTACTAAAATTCTTTTCATAATACATTGATTTTAGTTAAACAATAAATTACACAGACTGCAACTTGAAGAGACTTTTACCACACCCACCAGTGTTCTGATAAAACACCGTAATAAGTGTAAAAAACCCTGTTCTTTTTTAACTTTTTATAAAATATAGTATTGCGTCCTAAAGACAAATATAATTTTTTTTCAATTCATTATACACTTCTAATCAGCTTTTTGCCCTTTTTTTGATTACGAAACGGTCATTTTCAGCATTTTCCCTATAGAAGCAGGCAATTTGGAAGGAGAAATCCTTTTATAAATCTCTTTTAAAAAATTAGAAGGGTGTGAAAGTAACGGCATCGGCATCCTATCCCGCATATTATCCTCCTGGCTTAAGGTATTGCGGCTGTAGCTACTGATTTTATCGGGTTTTTGGTAGGAGAGGGGGATTAAGCCCGGATTAACGGTGACTATAAGAATAGGAGTTGATGGCGTGGCACTTATCTGTCCCGTTATACGAAGGTTGAAGCGCGGCCAGAACCCTTGATTTTATCCCTGTCCCTACTATTATTTTTATACTTTATTCTAAGCTTTTTACTATATCAGTTCCGATACTGATAACTCTCTTTGAAATATCGAAAGCTTAATTATTTCTTTTCTGAGTAAGGTAGTTCTACTTCATACAGTATCTTCCCATCTATTCTTCTTAGCCAGGTAGTAAAAGTTCTTTTGTTCTCTTCCAGAAGAATAATCCGGGCTCCGTTAAGCGGAAGATCACCATAGGTATTACCACCAGAAAAGTATCCATAGCATAAGGCAATTTGAAATAATTGCGCTACGTAGTTATTATTGTGGTCATGCCCCACAAAAGAACCTAAAACATTTCCCTGAAGTACCATTTCCGAGAACATACCAGTGTTAATTTTTGGCGAACATTCGTCTTCCATTCGTACTCCATTTCTATATTCTCCGTTATCAAACGCTTGTTTATATTCGGGAAGTGGAATATGAAAGAATAGTAAAGATTGAGCGTTTTGATTTTTCGCTAACCACGATTGATTCGTTCGTGCAAACCACCTGATCTGAGATTGATCAAACCATGCATAGCCATCCACCCCTTTATTTTCGGCTAAAGAATAGCTTCTGGAATCAAGGCAATAGATAAGTTTTTCAACACTTTCGTTTTGGTTATAAATAGGTAATACATAGTTTCCTGTTCCTTTAACTTTATCACCTCCTTCATCAGAAATAACACAATACGGACGTTTAGAAAGGTATTTCAATAATTCCTTCCTTGATATTTGTGCTTCATCATCATGATTTCCAAAAGTGACAGCATATGGAGTTTTGTATTGAATTAATACTTCTGTTAGTAATTCCCAACTTGCTAATGTCGGCCAATTATCTCCATCCCCTGTTACAATATCACCTGTTAGAATAACCAAATCAGGTTTTTCTGCTTCCATTATGGTTTTGATATTTTCAAGTACTTCCGGAGACTTTTCCCCACCATTGTAGAAATGACAATCAGTAAACTGCACAATTTTAAACTGATTATTATTGAAGCTTAATAAATTATCCTGTGCGAAAAGATTAAATGCAAAAAGTTGTAAGCTAATAATAGCTACTATCAGGGAATATAGAATGTTCTTGTTTTTCATAGTATCATGTATATATCAAATGTAATGATTTTGTTTATCATACGTTGTGACATACAACGGTAAGTCTAAGAATAGTAGCCAACTGCGTGGTACTTTCCTGTCAGGTTACACCAAAGTTAAAGCGGGCAACAACTCTTGAGTTTGCTACTCTTTCGACTATTCTTTTTATACATTGTTAGCAGTAGTTACTTTTTAATTTCAATAGTTTTTTTAGTCCTGGCACTCTTGATGGCGGCATCCAAAATTTCCATCACAAGCATATTGTTTTCTAATGAGGATAAATCAAAGGACTCAAGGGTTATTTCATTTTTAATGACTGATGCAAATAAAGAAAATGGATCATTAAATGGGGCTTTCCTTTCCTCCAGTTTAAAAGATTGTTCACTATAACCATCATAGCCTTCAGAAATACGGATACGCAGATCGTTTCGATTATCAGCATAAATCACACCTTTTAGGCCATAAATTTCCATATCTTTTCTACCAATTGGCCAATTCCATGAGGCTTGTATAATTGCATTGGCGTTTGTATACTTTAAAATTATAGTTGCATCGTCATCCACCTTTGGATTATTTTCTGATTGTAGTTGTTGAGTTACAGCTGTAACGGTGAGTGGTTTTTCACCTTTCATTAACCAGGTCATTAAGTTGATGCCATAACAGCCAAAATCAGTAATTGCACCTCCGCCGTTTTGAACAGGATCAATCAACCAGTCCAAAAATTCTTTGTTAACGCCTATTTTTTTTGGTCCTTTGTGTCCGTCTCTTATTACCACTTTTTTTATCGCTCCGATAGAATCTTTTTCAAGCAATTTGTAGGCTTCATAATTGGAAGGATACCATGAAGTTTCGTAATTAGTAAGTAAATGGATATTATATTTTTTAGATAGGGCTTCCATTTTTTTTGCGTGCTCTAAGCTAACCGCCAAAGGCTTTTCAACCATTACATGAATGCCTAAAGGAGCTGCTTTTTCAACAACCGCTAAATGTTCATAGATAGAACCAAATGCGCAAACCGCTTCCGGATGGGTAGCTTCAATCATTTCTTCCATGGTATTGAATACCATTTTCATCGAATATCCATGTTGTTTGGCAAATCGTTCAGCCAAATCTTTATTTGTTTCAACTATTCCTACGATCTCAATATCACCATTTTTTTCACTACCAAAGATCCCATGAACATGCGCATGGGTAAGTCCGATTACAGCAACTCGAACAGGGGTATTTTGTGCGGTAATATTTATGGTCATAAAAATTGACAGGATAAATACCAAAAGTTTTATTTGTTTCATGTTAAAATACTTTAGTTAAATTTAATTATTGCCGACGGTGAGTATAAGAATAGTAGCCGATTGCGTAGCACTTTTCTGTCAAGTTACAAGAAAGTTGAAGCGGGCTACAACTCCTGAATTTACTACTATCCCGGCTACTACTATTATCCATTGTTAGGTTTTCGTGCTTTATTATTCGTAATCTGTCCGTGTTGGGGCAAGCATACTCTTTGACAAGTTTTGGTCTGTGTGCTGGCTTTTTTGAGCGACTTGGCAATGTGTATGGATGTGAAGGGCTGGCATTATTAAAATCTTTGTAAAAATCTTCTTTGTCTTTCCCAATCACCGCTTCGCAAAGAACTCTCAATTTTATCGTTTATATATTTTTTAATTGGAATAAGTTTAATTCCTATTTCAGATTTATCTACAATGCTTAAAATATTTCTCCAATCAGCAGCTTCGATGTCTCCAATAATTACATCACCAGAATATGTTCCTCCATTTCCACGCCACCATATTCTTGAGAATACTTCAAGATCTTGAGATTGACTAATAAATAATAGCAGAATTTCTTCATATAGTTCTTTCATAGAATGTCTTACTATATCTACAATAATATTCATTTTTTTGTAATCAGAATATGATTCTTTACAGTAGTCAATTAAGAATTTTTTTGCTTTCTCTTTATTGCTATCCTTCAAGTTTGAAAAAAAAGAATTGCCAAAATGGTTACGTATACCTAAATAAACTTCCTTTTCTATTACGTAGTTAAATACATCCTTTAATAATTGTTCTACATTTTCAATTTGCCAAATGAAGTCTAATTTTCTGTGGTCACTTCTGAAACCAAGTTCTCTTTTCGAAAATAAACTTGAAACATATTTTATTAGGAAACCTGAATCTTGTTGTAAAATTCTTAATAATCCTTTCCCTTCGTAATCGAAATGGTTTTGAAGTTTATCTTGTTGTAGATATGCCTTTTCAATTAGACCAATATCATTACCAAGTTTATCAAAATGAGTACTAAAGAAATCCATCCAAACTCTTAATCCGACTTCTTGACTCTCATTTTTATTTACAATTATCTTTAACACTTTTGGAAATAACTCAGGATCTATTTTTAAGTATCTTTCTAAACGGTCAAAATGAATAGTATTTGATTCTTCCATTTCTCTGACCGTCTTTAAAATAGATTCCACATGGCTTATATCAAACAATGATTCCGATAAAAAATCATAAAAAGAAAGTTCCCAGAGAGCTTTATGTTTAAATGTGGCTGACTGTATTGTTTCCCATATCATTTTCGATTTATCACTAGTAATTAAATGATTACGAAAAGAAACTCTTGGAACAAAACCAATAGAATTATTACTATCAATAACTTTCTTTAGAAGCTGACAACCAATATTAAAGTTTTTCGAACAATTTTCATCAACTATAAAATCCAAAGTATTATTATAACTCCAATCATTATCAGATAAGTTCTTTAGTTGTGTGAAGTTATTATAGAATTCGTCAACATCCTCTTTATTCTTTAATATGAAGGAGTTTCTTATCTCTTCTTCTTTTAGTCTTTCATATTCTCTATAATCATCGTATTCATACATTTCTTTGTCTCGAAACCTGTCCCAATCTAATTTCAAGAACATTTCATATTGATTATTTCTGAATTTTTGTAATAAAGATTGAAACGAAGGGTGGGTAACTTCATTCCGTTTACACCATCTTATTTGGTCTTGAACATATTTGCAATGCTCGAATGAATTGGGATTTAAATGTCCATCTATTATATCTAATAGAAATAGAACATCAAATTCCATTATTTCTTTTGACACATCTGGATGTACTTGAGAATAGCTCTTTAAAACGTCTAAAGATTTAGCGGGAAAAGAATTAAAGCAATGATTTATAGTATTCCATATTTTTTCACGAAATACTTGAATAATCTTATTATTTGGTATTGGATATTCATAAAAGATAATTGAATAATTCCTGCCACTTTTTGTTTGCCTAAACTTAAAAGACAAGAAGGTCTTAGAGAGCTCAAAAAACAATGCTGTAACTAGCTTATCGTTATTGTTTACTCCTGTAATTAACAAGTCTTGAAGTATATTTTGTCGGGAATAATTATTCCATTCATCTTCCCTATCAAAGGTTAAAGATTCTCTAATATTATAAATTAATTCAGGTAAATGAGTAGGCAACTTTCTTGTATAATCGAATGCCAATTCTAATGCATCTTTTAAATTGTCACGAAACCTAAAAAAGTTTGCTAATAATTCTAAAATTTTATTCTTGCCATATGAGAAATCATTTGTTTCATATTTTACATTAAGTTCTTTTGGAAATTCATTTAATGGAAGTTTCTCTGTTAATGAATATATAAATTCAAAAGTTTCATTTTGTAAGTAAAACCAAAATGTTGACAAAAACTTAAAGCCTCTTTCTTCATTACCTTTAATTTGAGTCCAGTAATTATTTAAAAATGGTTTAAGCTGCTGCATTACACTTTGATAACCAAATGTATTGTTCGCTGGTATTACACAATCTTTAAAACGATTACTATTACTCTCAAAATAATTATTTAGAAGAGTTTCGAAAGACAATAAGTTATCTTGAATGAATGATTTATAGAAGAAATAAGTTGCTAAATTTTGTTCAGGAACTTTTACATGTTCAAATTGAATTTCAACGAGTTCTAATTTATCGAGCTTGTCAATAGTTTCAATAAATACGTCATACTGTAAATCAAATTGATTTAATATTGGTTCCGTTATTAATCTATCCTTGTAAGGTATTGTATAAAAGAAAGCTATCAAACCTAAACTACGTATATTTAATTCTTTTGCAAATTCTCCATCATCCTTTATAAATGTTGAAAAATAGCTTTCGAATAAATCTGACACATCTGCTAATGCATGAATATTTTGTTTTTCAATCGATAGAAGAGATATCATAATTGCTAAACGTGGATTTCCGTCAGCAATGCGTATAATTTCTTTATGATAATCTGGATTAAGTATTTCAAAAGGTTTGGCTTTAATTATATCAATTATTTGCTCATCTGTAAGTTTGGAAATGTCAATTCTTTTTGGAAAAAATTCTTGGCAATGAATTCCAATATCTTGATATGCATAATCTCGAACAGTAATTATAATTTTTAATTTCCCTTGTCTGGTAGCCTTATAAAATCCAGTTATCTGGTTAAAAGCATCTATTCGATTTGCATCGTCAACAAATAAGATGTAATCTTTTTTTAAATCCAGATATTGAAATAAATCTTCTAAAAGCGTATGGTTCTTATATGATATACAATAGGCACTATATGTCAGATTCTCAGAAAGAAAGTTTTTTAATCCCTCAATTGCTAACTTTGTTTTGCCTACGCCAGGTGCACCTGTTAGGATAATAAAGTCATTTGTAATCAAAGAGCTTTTTAATTCAACCATTTCTTGTTCTCTGTGCAAAAAAGTATTGTCTAAAGGCGTAGATATTCCTTTAGAAGCTCTGTTGTATTCATCAATAAACTTTTCAATTGATACAATTTGCCCTGTATCAAATGGTAAGCCTAAATACTGGCTTGTTAAATCTCTATGATTTAATTGCAATTCTATTGATAATGCATCAAGGGAATATATGGTGAGTAAGATATAAGTTTCAGAAAGTAGTTTCCTTAACTCTTCAATTTGATTCGCTTTTAGGTTGAAATTAATACAAAGAATTATTTCGGATATTTGATGAACTGAAACTCCAGTTTTATCTGAATCAATACACTTTCTTATATCGTCTTTTAATTTTGAAATACCAGCTGTTATATTTGTTGAATATTCAACAAACAAATACTTGCCATTTGGAAGCATAAGAAAAGTGTCAGGAGTTCCTTTAATTGTTTTTTGCTTTCCACTTTGACTACCTGTACGAGAAAACGCTTTATAGTTGGAATTACGCAATGCAAGGAAGCTATCACAAAGTTCTTGAAAAACAGTTTCATTGATAGCTATTAATGCATTTTCTATGGCTTGTAGTCTACTCATTATTTGTTCCCAAATTAATTAATTCAGCACGAATTTGATTCTGCAATTCAGGATATGTTTTATAAATCAAAAAACGTTTTGATTTAATGTCAATAGGCAAGTTTTCTGGTTCTCTTGAAATTAGAAGTACAGGTTTGTCTAATGCCTGAGCAATTCCAAGTTCATACATTACATTTGAGTTTCTTCCATTAATATTTGCTATTATCAAGTTTGACTTGACAATTAGTCTTAACATTTCTGGGAATATATCTCCTTTAAAGTAATCTTCGTCACCCCTTTTACATTTATAACCTGCAGAAGTGCATACGTCTTTGATTACTCTGTAGTCTTCGTAAAATGTTTCATTAAAAGGTGTAAGAATAAAAATTAAGCGTTCATCAATTAATAAATCATTTTCTTTAATTCCATTTGACTCAAGAAAATTAGAATAATGAACTTTTCTCGAATTACTAATTGGGGTTGCACTTTCTTTATACTCATTTCTAATAAGTAAGTGATTTACATCTCGCCATCTTTCCTCATTTATAACTAATCTCTCGTTAATTCCATACATCTTATTTTCGAGAGATTTACGAATACTTTCTAATAATGCTTTATTTTCTTCTTTATCATATCGACTTTTCTTAAGGTTCTTATAAAGAAGGAATGCCACGAGTGTGATTAAACCACTTGTAATTACAGCAAATAATATAGTTATATATTGTGATTCCATTTTATTCTGGTTTTACTTCATTAGTACATTCAACTTGTTGACATTCATCTTTAATTACAAGGTCAATAGATTTTTTAACTGCAAATACGGATATCCCAAGATTTATAAAAAGTAATAATATCCACCAATATGAACCTTTTAATAATAATGTTTGTGCTTTTTTCCAAATCAATACAATTACTATTGCAAATGCAATTCCAACAAAACCATAAAACAAACCATCTGCTTGGTTTTCTGTTTTTGTAAGAGTGTATGCAACTGCGAATGTTAAGGCTAAAAAGATAATATCAACGGGTAGTTCTATTATTGCTTGAATAGTGTTTGAAGCTTCCACACTCCTGTCAACAACAAGCTTTAACAAAAAAGCAATTACTACCAAAATACAAGGTAGGATTAAGTTTAAATGTTCCATATTATTGTTTTGTTTGCAAAAGGCGTAGGCAAAAAATTGGCTCTTTTGCAAGCTGAAGCACCAGCATGTGTGTTAGAGCTTGCGAATGTGCCAAATGCGCTTTGGCAATCATGATATACTATTTCGTTTATTTTGTGCACGGTCTCTTTTTTTGCATGACACGCAACATATGTTATCTAAACAATCTGGGTTATTCCACAATTAACGTGTTTGTTCATAACCTATAGGTGTATAACCCAGCTTTTTGTTTAAATCTTAAATTTGAATGCGTATTCAACGGATTAAATTTTTAGTGCTATAAATGTAAACATAATATCGAAAAACCAATAGTCGCTGAGACCGAAATAATTAACAGGGGTAGTTGCTTTATCAATTAATTGCCAATAATGATGTGTTTTGGCTGCTATTTTTGGGCTAAATACGTATTAATCCGGATTATTCATGCCATTAGCTTTATGCATATGCAAGGCGCCTGAACCCGCCGATATAGTTCCCTATTTCAAGGGTTTAGCAACGACGCAGATGCGTGAAGATAATGGCAAGCACTTTATACGGTTGAAGAATAGGATACGAAAGAAGCAGGAACATATAATACTGACTATCTTGGCGGTATGGTTTTCCAATGGTTGTGGTGAATAATTCGGATTAATTTGGTGGTTGGAATTATTTGAGTAGCTTTGCAGCGCTGATTTTTATTCAGCAGTTCATCGTTTAGTAAAATAGTTTGCCGCTAAGAAGGCACAAGCGAGTATCCGTTGTAAGTTTAATTGTTCCTGATAATTTTCTGAAGACGTATCCATTTTACTTATTCTTTTGAAGTAAAAATTGTCGAATTAATTATTAGAATTATTAAAAATACATCATTCTTACCATCACAGGTTTCCCTTTATTACAAAGCATTAAAGCAGGTTAACAAATTATACAGCATAAAAAACAATTGTCGTAGCTATGACAATTTGTTGAATCTCCGGCCTTTATATATTCTTAAAAATTTATTGGGCCTCAATGTTTCAGAAAATACTTTAGTAACAGTACAATGTGCGGAAATAAAAACACCGCAACCATTGTTTAAGCCGGGCAGCATCAACTGCTAAGGCCTTACTACTTCCTTCTGAAGCATATTCCACAAATAAAATAATGAATATAAAAACGATTGTCCGGATAGGCCGGATAATAAATTAAAGAATACATGAATAATAACAGATATAAAAACAATACAAAAAGACGCACCGGCAGCAATCGCTCTCCACGAAAGAATGCGGTTTCTACTATCAATCCTGATTTACTGGTAAAACAGGCTGTAAGCGTTGAAACGGCACCTTTTGTGCCCGAACAAACTTTTGACGAAATGCCGCTTAGCGAAACGTTAAAGAGCAGTATCCGCTTGAAAGGCTATATCGAACCAACCGAAATTCAACAGAAATCGATTAACGAATTGATTGCTGGACGTAACATAATTGGCATTGCGGCTACCGGAACAGGTAAAACCGGGGCTTTTTTAATTCCGGTAATTGAAAAAATGTTGGCCGATAACACAACTACGTGTTTGGTGGTTGTTCCAACCCGGGAGCTTGCCCAGCAGGTTGAAGATGAATTTAAATCACTAACCAGGGGGCACAAACTGTTTTCGGCCTGTTTTATTGGCGGAACCAGCGTTAACACCGATATGGGCAAAGCGCGGAGAAAACAAAACCTGATTGTAGGTACTCCGGGCCGCTTAAATGATTTATCTTCGAGAGGTGCACTACGCCTTGGAAACACTCCGATATTGGTACTCGACGAATTCGACCGCATGCTTGATATGGGATTCATCAACGACATTAAGAAAATTATTGCGCTGATGAAGAACCGTAAACAAACCATGTTGTTCTCGGCCACCTACGAAAAAGCTCAACAAAAGCTTATTCGCGATTTCGTTCAGAACCCGGTTCGTATAAATGTAAACAACCTGAATAATGCCGCCGATACGGTTGAGCAGGATATTATCCGGGTTGGGAACAACGAAAATAAACTCCAGGTGCTTTATAACTTATTAAGTGGCGAAGGTTTTGAAAAGGTAATTCTGTTTGCCGAAACAAAACGTAATGTCGACAAAATAAGCACCCAGCTTCGCAAACTGGGCATCCATTCGGATGTAATACACGGGAATAAATCGCAAAACTACCGCACAAAAGCTATTCGACTGTTTAAGTCGGGTAAAACACGTGTGTTGGTAGCTACCGATGTGGCAGCCCGTGGCATCGATGTGGATGGCGTAACACATGTTATTAATTATCAGCTTCCGCAAACAATGGATAGTTATATCCATCGTATAGGAAGAACCGGCCGCGCCGGGAAAAAAGGAATGGCTTACACGTTTGTTAATTAGTTAATTAACAAACAAGCAAATATATATAAATACAATTTTTAAGATTACGATTATGATTGAAGGAACAGTAAAGTTTTTTAACAACGACAAAGGTTATGGTTTTATCACAGCAAACGAAACAGGTGAAGATATTTTTGTTCACCATACCGGTTTGATTGATGAAATTACCGAGAACGACAAGGTAAAGTATAACAAAGAAATGGGCAAAAAAGGCGAAAACGCCGTGAATGTTGAGCTTGTTTAATAGTAAGATACACTATACGAATAAAAGGATTTTGGCTTTGCCGGAATCCTTTTTTTGTGCTTTGAAATGTAGGCTAAGAAAATATTAACCATCAAAATTGGGATCAGTTTGAAAACTGATGGATTGAAATTTATACTCAATAAAACTATTTCACAATCTGCCTGCCGGCGGCCATCATTTTTGGCTTGATCCAAAAACGATGCAAAAAACTCAAGGCTGCTTTTAATCGTTCCCCTGCGTTTTCATAAAACCTAAATTCGGACGGGTGATCTCCTCGATTCCTCGGAGCTTCCCGCTCTCATTAAGGTTTTACATCAACTCCAGGCAACGACCAAAAGAGGCCGTCCACTGAGGGAACGTTGGCTGTCTTGAGCAGATGCCCTGAAACTTCTATGTCGGCAAAATCCAAAGGACACATTGAAACAAACAGATATAATAAAAGATAAACTCTGAGCAAAAACTCGTCAAGAATCCCTGCCTACCGCAGGCAGGCGTCAGTCGGGCGAGTTGGCTGCATTGAATAATCGCATAGGTTTTTTTTGACAACTTCCGAAATGCTTTCGTAATAGTTTTTTTTGATCGAATGCAAAAGAAACTGCCCGTCTGGCATGAAGACAAAAGCTACAAAACAGAATAGGAATTATTTTTCTTCTAACTCGTCACCTCTCTAATATAAATGAAACTCCGTAAGAAAATAAGCAACAATAACTACCTTGATAATTTAGTCCTCCGGATTTTCGATGTGATCCCAAAATATTCAGGAAAAGAAATTAAAGCTTAGTGCAGATTGTCAACTCCATATTCTGATCAAAAATTGGAGAATTCATCAATCTTATCATCAAAACTTATCAGAACCGAAATTACTATTGTTTAGTTAAAATTAAAGATAGTTAAACAAAATATGGCTTTTATTGTTTTAGTAGTCAGTGTTTTGTAACTTATTTACAAATAAAAACTGAAAAGGAGGTTCTACATGAAAAAATTTATCCAAACAATGGCAATGCTAGCCGGTATTGCAATTATTCTGTTTACCCAGGCCTGTTCCGACGACGATTCAAACGACGTTTCGCTTGAGCAGGAACGACTGGAAGTTGGGCGGGCTTTGCTCGAAATGCAGGCATCTGACGTAGCTGATTTGATTCCTTACTACACCGATGATGTAGAGTACCACGATCCGATTGTAGACATTAACGGAATTCAGGATATGACTGCATTTCTGAATCAGCTCATTATTGGTGCTTCGCCAAATCTCGTCACAATTGTTGAGGATGAAATCCTAATGAATGATTCCTATTCTGCAACCTGGGTTATGTCTGGCTCTTTCAATGGTGTTCCTTACCAGGCCAAAGGCATCTCTATTTTTAATTTCATGCCCAATTCGTCGCAGGTTTATTATCAGCGGGATTATTATACCGAGGGCGATATAATGGCTACCACCCCCGGTTTAGATGAGGCGATAATGGGATTCAGAACGTATTACAAGTGTGCTGTTGATCCAACTTTCGACTGTCCGCTTCCACCTCCGGAGCCTGTAAGCATGGTGAAAAGCCAGATGAGCTCGCAGGATGAGATAAACAATGATCAGGTTGTTGTGGGGCGTCAATTGGTAGAACTTAATGCCGAAAACTGGATGAATGTGCTTCCTTACCTGGAGAGCAACTATGAGTATCACGATCCCATAGTAGATATTTACGGCCCCGACACAATGGCTATGTTCCTGGGGCGTTTGTTTGCCGGATCGTCAGACTTGTACACCGTGATAGAGGAGGAAACCATTGCTGACGATATTTATATGGCAACCTGGACCATGTCGGGCGAATTTAACGGCGCTGCCTTTAGTGCTCCGGGGATGTCGATTGTGAAGTTTGTTGAGGGAACAACACAAACCTATTACTCCCGCGATTATTACACCGAGGGGGATGTTATGCTTGGTGTACCCGGACTTGACCAGGCGGTAACAGGTTTTCGCGACTATTATCGTAGTGTGGTAGATCCAAATTATGTTAGTCCATAGCAAAGAGAATTTATATAGTATTACTTCCCCTGCATCAATGATAAAAATCCGTATCTCTGCATCGGAATAATGCAGAGATACGGATTCACACATTTAATAGGCTTCAACTGCGAATTTTATTTCAGCTGTTTCGGCGGTACTTTATCTTCTCATTGCAGAAACTTTTTCATAGCCGAGGAACTTACTGGCCCAGGGAATAAAAGTTTCGAAGTTTGGAGCATCGGTATGGCCGCCTGCATGTTGACGCCACGCGAGTTCTCCGTCAAGTAATCCTTTTAATACGGGAGGCATTTCCTCTTTCATATAGTCGTTTGAAACGCCCAGATCTTTTGCGCCCAATAATTTAAATACACTACCTGCCGCAATGGTTGCCATGTAACTTCCCTTTTGATCGAGCCATTTTGCATCGCCCTGCTCCGGAATTCCATAGCTAATAAAGGTCAGTCGGGGAGCGCACAGAGCAATTAATTCATGTGAATCTACTTTTAGGTCGCAGCCCGTTTTGCGGCCAAAAGTTGCTTCTTCAGCACCATACTTTAAATAATTACCGGCCATCCAGTGATATTCTCCTGTTCCGGTAAGGCTTTCCACTGCTTCACCAAAAACTCTCCGATGAAGAGCGGCACCTCCTTTACCAGAAGAGCCAATCAAACCTACAGCAAAACGCGGCTCGAAAGCAAGCGTTACCAAAGCCGCTTTTCCATACCGCGATACACCTTCTATTCCTACTTTTTTTGCATCTACAAGTGGTTCTGTTTCAAGATAGTCCAAGGCCCGGGCGGCACCCCATGCCCATGCCCGAAGCGATCCCCAATCTTCCGGTTTGCGAGGCTGTCCCTTATTTACCAATCCGATTATTCCCCTTGTAAGTCCTGCTCCGTTATCGGCCTGAATGCTCGATGGATCAATGGTCAAATATCCCCAGCCTGCGGCAATTAATCGTTCGGTAGGAGAGGGTTCCTGGTTACGGCGCTGCATAAAAGCAGCAAACGGATCTTCGCGTTCTATTGGCTCATATGCCGGGTAACGTTTAAAAACGTCTTCCAATTCAGGATTATCTTTTATAAGTACTTCTTTAAATGTTTTGTTGATTTTTACCATATCTTCAGCAGAAGGCTGGGCAGGTGCGGGTAATGAAGGACGCCCGAACATCATTAAAACGGGCACAGGACCTTTTACATTTTGTGGCACCACAAGAACCATATTGATGTCGACATTAATCAGTGGATATGCACTGTTGTCGACATGCCCGACAATTTTCTTGGCTACAACAGGTGTGAATCCGATTCGTTCGTAATCGGTAATTTCCACCTCCCATTTTACATCCGGAATATCTTGCGGCAGGCGGCCATAAACTTCCTTCTCGAAACCTTCTACTATTTCAGGTCGGCGCTTATCCCACCACATTTCAGGTGTAGTTACTTTTTCCCCGTCGTTTGTTGTCAGAACGTCAGGTAATTCAGGGCAGGGATTGGCTATCGATTCATCATAATTGGCATGGTTGGGTGCCGATTCGTTGCCGCTCGGACCCGGGCGCAAAGCTTTTATTCCCAATTGTTCCATCATGTTGGCATGATCCTGCTCTGCCGTGAATGTTACAAGTGGTGGATATTTACTTTTATCAATTTTCGTTTCCTGTGCTTTTAGACCTAAAGAAAAGAGTAAAGCAATTACAAACGTTGAGATCATTTTCATAAGTGAATATTTTTAAGTTGAATAGTCATTAAGAATAAAATCTAATACTTCTCAGTTTTGCACTAAGTCGTTTTATCGGGTTTAGACTTGCCTGCCTGGAAATCGTTTAATCGGGTAAATGCAAAATTAGAATGGAACAGAACGGTTGAGCTGTTTCTAAGTCTTTTTTCTTTTCGGGATCATTTCCCGAGCATCGGAAATAACATTCGTATGTCGTCATCAGAAGGATGCCGGCCGAATTCACAGATTTCAAAGGCTTCCACTGCCGATGCTTTTTCAGCCGTTTCGCTATTGTACCATTTTTCCAGCGATTTACGCATGGCAGGAGAGGGCGTATTTAAACGCATTTTTCCCAGCCATTCCAGGCGGTCCTGCACGTTATCAGGAACATCTTTAAGTTGTCCGTTTAGCCACGGAAGCCACTCGAAAAATTGCGACTCGTGTGCTGCCATTCCATAAACCTTTTTATCGTATACGCCCGAAATATCTACGGCAATATCGGGTTGAAAAGGATTGGGCTTTTTGAAATTATCGTGGGAATACAAAAATACCGGGTTTACTTTTAGTGCCGGAACGTCGGGAGCCACATTGGGTACGGTTACCAGAAAGGCCGCATCCTGAACGGCAATGGCCGTATTTCTGTGGTCGGGATGGTAATCATACGGTCGGTGTGTAATTACCACATCGGCATTCCAGTTTCGGATGATCCGGATAATATCGTGCCTCAATTTAAGTGTTGGCATCAACTCGGCGTCGTGGTTATCGAGTACCTTGTATGTTACGCCAATTCGTTTCCCGGCTTCTTCGGCTTCTTTCATCCGTATTTTAGCTAATGCACCGCCGCCTTTACTAAAATGTCCGGCATCGCCATTCGTTAGCGAAACAAACAATACATTGTGCCCCATTTGTGCAAACTGATAAGCTGTGCCTCCAACATCCACGTCAGCATCGTCGGGGTGGGCGCCAATTACTACTACATTAACTTTTGAATGCTGAGCCTGGGTGGTAAAAGCAAAAAAGAAGCTTAAAATGAAGATAATTGCAATTTTCATAATCAGGTAGTTTAGTTCTGTTTAGTTTTCTAAGTTAGGTTTTTTTGGTTATTCTAAAGGCAATAAATTACACGATGTACTCGTGTACAGGGTGATCATTTTTTGTTATAACCCGTTTTCCCGGGGGGTTCATAATTCTCTTGTGAATTATCCACAACCAACACCCAATCCTGCCCTTTACCGAAGGTTGGTGGTTCTATTTTGGTTTTAACTGATTTATTCAATGATGGTCCATTGAAAGCATTTCCCGTGCGGGGATCGAACCACCAAGTGGTAAAAGTTGTCCCTTTTAGCGCTGAGAAATCGAGAATTGTTGTTTTTCCGGTTGGAAAATAAATCATTGCATATGTACCATTGTTATCTCGCGTGGCAATAACATAATTGTTATCCTCAGGCTGTGAATCTATAACCATAGATTGATCAGGTATCCGGGTTAAGACAGGCCGGGAAAGCATTAAATTTTTTAAATGTTTCATTTGGTTGGCCATTGGTAAATCAAGCGCTTCGGGCCAGGGCCGCAAGGGGTGGTTTACCGGAGTTTTATCCAATTTATACATTTGCCAGACATCATGACATCCGTATGTTTGACCAAACGCACCTGCAAATACATTCCAATACATTATTCGCCTGATGTCTTCAGGTATACTGTAGCCTAATTCTTTTGCATTAAAACAATTGGGATGATCTTCGTAAAGCGGTTCACCATCTAATACCGGTTTTATAGGCCGTAGATTGTAGTCGTGTGTAATGTGATTGTATGTCCCCTGATTGGCGCAATGTCCTGTTTGATGCATGTTAAAGTCGAGCCATTTCTCATTATGAAACCAGGTAGAAGAACCCCCGCCTTCTTTTGGCTGCGGATGATAGCTCATCAAGGTATTTTCGTATCCGCCTGCCGCAGTGGAAATTCCTTCAGCCATCGCATTCCATATTTTTACATCCTGTGAATTTTTACGGGGATTTCGGTCCCCACCAATAATCCAAATTACATTGTCGCAATCCGCATATCGGGCCCCAAGATATTCACCATACGATCTGGCATTATCTGCATTAAACACCTCTGGCCCTACTCCCCAGCTGTTTGTATTGATTTTATCACCCCAGGTTGGTAGTAATGCAATATACATATTCAGTTCAGAAGCTTTTTCGATGGCATAGTCAACATGTTCAAAATAGAGATCATTTGGAGTACGGGGGTCGTTGTCTTTTAGAGGAGTGTTTCCATAGGGGTTTGGGGTGTTGAGTCCATCCAACTCAGCGAGAACAACTGTTTGCACAACATTAAATCCCTGAGATGCTCTTTTTTCCAAATACATATTTATCTCCTCGCGGTCGCATCTGTGCAATAACTCCCATGCAGTGTCACCTAACCAAAAGAAAGGATCTCCTTTTTCGGTTACCAAATAACGACCATTTTGGCTAACCATTAATCGCTGGGCATTTAAATTAGAAACAACTGTAAAAAACGAAAAGGCGATAATGATGATAGTCTTTACCATGATTTTCAAGATGATATTTTTATTCGAAATAATTGTCCACATCGGTTAATCGATAACAAAACGGATTAGATAAGAGAACTGTAGTACCTCAATAACCAAATCAGAAATTTTTTATACCAATTTAGCAAATTTTAGTTCTTTAAAAATAATAAAATTGAATTGTATCAAATACCTGGTTTTCAGTACGAATGTTCTCCTCCTGCCAGGAGAGCCTGTCCCGACCCTTCATCGGTAAGGGAACCGCGCTTATAGTGGTGAGGTGATGAACGCATTTAACAATACTGAACATCAGTGAATTTAACAAAATCTGATATCTTTGAAATTAGAACCAATTTAAACCAACTATGCAACGACGAAATTTTATAAAAACTACCGGGTTGGTAACTGCGGGAGTTAGTATGGCGGGCACTTTGTCAGCTTGCCAACAACAAATTACAAATGCTTTACCACATTGGCGAGGATTTAACCTGCTGGATTATTTTTCGCCCTCTAGGGGCAGTAACTCCAACGGCTCAACCGAAGAGGATTTTAAGTGGATGTCCGACTGGGGATTTAACTTTGTCCGTATCCCGATGGCCTATCCGCGCTACATTAAATACGACACATCGAATGATATTACGCCAGATGATGTTTTAAACTTTGATCAGAAAGAAGTAGACAACATTCAAAAGCTGGTTGATAAAGCTAATAAACACGGACTGCATGTCAGTTTGAATCTACACCGCGCACCGGGATTTTGCGTGAATGCAGGATTTAACGAACCTTACAACTTGTGGCAGGACGAAAAGGCGCAGGAAGCCTTTTACGCGCACTGGGGAATGTGGGCGAAACGGTTTGCTTCGTATTCCAGTAAGCAGATCAGTTTCGATTTGGTGAACGAACCTTGTACCCGCGAGGATATGAACGACCAGTTTTCGAAGCGTGGGCCGATTCCCGGGGAATTGTACCGCAAAGTGGCCAAAACAGCTTTGGAAACTATTCGTAGCCATAATCCAACCCATTTGGTGATAGCTGATGGAAACAATGTGGGGGCCGATGTAATTCCTGAGCTATTTGATTTGGAAATCGGTCAGAGTTGCCGGGGATATTATCCGCATTATGTGTCGCATTACCGTGCACCGTGGGTGTGGGAAAATCCCGAAGATGCACCAACTCCCGTATGGCCCGGCGAAATAGACGGGCAGAATTTTAGCCGCGAAACCATTAAAGAATTTTATAAACCGTGGATCGACGCGGTAAAAAATGGGGTAGGTGTACATTGTGGTGAATGCGGCTGCTGGCGCGAAACACCACACGATGTTTTTCTGAGTTGGTTCGGGGATGTGATTAGCGTTTTGGCGGAAAACAAAATAGGATTTGCCCTCTGGAACTTCAGGGGTGATTTTGGATTGCTTGATTCGGGGCGAAAAGACATTGAGTACGAAGACTGGCATGGTCATAAACTTGACCGGAAGTTGTTGGAGTTATTGCAGAAGTATTAAACGGAAAGCTTCTGATTGTTAGCTGCCAGTTATGCTTTTTTGCACCGTGGCTTTAGCCCGGTGACTCTAATGTGAATAGATAAAAAGGCTTTAGCCATTAATTTTATCTATTAAATGCTAAAGCCTTTTATATTATCTCTAAAATCACCGCCCTGAAGGACGGTGCAAGACCGGCTTCAAAATTAAAGCCTTATTCTGTAATGTTTCAAAATATACAGAACGGGGCTTAACTTCGGACTCCCGACTTCGGTTCCCGACGCAATGGTCGGGACTAGTGATACTTCCCATTTTCGCTTCGCAAAGCTCACAAAAATGGAGAATCACTGAGCTTCCGACTCTTTACGCCATCAGTTTCTTATATTTAAAACGTTTTGGTGTTTCGTTACCCATACGTTTTTTACGGTTTTCTTCATATTCCGAAAATGAACCTTCAAAGAAATGTACATGACCGTCGCCTTCAAACGCTAAAATATGCGTGGCAATACGGTCGAGGAACCAGCGGTCGTGTGAAATTACCACGGCACAGCCGGCAAAGCTATCCAAACCTTCTTCCAGTGCACGCAGCGTATTTACATCGATATCGTTGGTAGGCTCATCGAGCAGCAACAGGTTACCTTCCGATTTAAGAGCCAGCGCAAGGTGCAGACGGTTACGTTCTCCACCCGAAAGTACGCCGCATTTCTTTTCCTGGTCGGCACCATTAAAATTAAAGCGACCAACATAAGCGCGCGCATTGGCTTGTTTGTTGCCCAGCATAATGGTTTCCGTTCCGCCTGAGATCACTTGATAGACTGTTTTCTCCGGATCGATGGCTTCGTGTGTTTGATCCACGTAACTTACTTTTACGGTTTCACCAATGTCAATACTTCCGGCGTCGGCCTCCAGTTGTTTCATTATCAGTTTAAACAGTGTGGTTTTTCCGGCACCGTTTGGTCCAATTACGCCAATGATTCCGGCAGGAGGAAGTTTAAAACTCAGGTCTTCGAACAACAGCTTTTCGCCAAAACCTTTTTTTACACCTTCCATTTCAACCACTTTATCGCCAAGCCGCGGACCGTTCGGAATAAAGATCTCCAGTTTTTCTTCTTTCTGTTTGGCGTCTTCATTCAACATTTTATCGTAAGCACTTAAACGGGCTTTACTTTTTGCATGACGTGCTTTTGGTGCCATTCGCACCCATTCCAGCTCGCGCTCCAGTGTCTTTTTGCGTTTCTGGCTGCCTTTCTCTTCCTGCTCCAGACGTTTTGATTTTTGTTCCAGCCACGAGGTGTAGTTTCCTTTCCATGGAATTCCCTGGCCGCGGTCGAGCTCCAGAATCCAGCCGGCAACATTATCAAGGAAATAACGGTCGTGCGTAATACAGATAACCGTTCCTTTATACTGATCGAGGTGGGCTTCCAGCCACAAAATACTTTCGGCATCGAGGTGGTTGGTAGGCTCATCGAGCAACAGCACATCAGGCTCCTGTAACAACAACCGGCACAGCGCAACACGACGGCGTTCTCCTCCTGAAAGTTCGCTTATGGGCTGGTCGTTTGGCGGACATTGTAGAGCGTCCATCGCACGTTCAAGTTTACTGTCGAGGTTCCAGGCATCCAGTGCATCCATTTTTTCCTGCAACTCGGCCTGCTCCTTCATCAGCTCGTCCATTTTGTCCGGATTTTCATACACCTCCGGTAGCCCGAATTGCTGGTTGATTTCTTCGTAGCGGTTCAGCACATCAACGGTTTCCTGTGTACCTTCTTTTACAATGTCGATAACGGTTTTACTTTCATCGAGTTGTGGCTCCTGATCGAGTAATCCTACAGAATATCCCGGTGCAAAAACCAGCTCGCCGTTGAAGGCTTCATCTTGTCCGGCAATAATTTTAAGCAAGGTCGATTTTCCCGATCCGTTTAAACCGATGATACCGATTTTGGCTCCAAGGAAAAACGAAAGCGAAATGTCTTTGATTACTGTTTTACTGGGTGGGTAAGTTTTACTCACCTTATACATCGAAAAAATTATTTTCTTGTCGTCGCTCATTTTGTTTGTTTTATTTCTGCCGCAAAAGTAAGAAATTGTTTAAAGAGAAGCTACGAGCTGCGCGTTACAAATTACAAGCTACAAATGTCCAGTGACCAGTGACCAATGATCAATAACAGGTGACCATTTTTTCAGTCCTTCAATCCTTCAATCTTTTTTACATCGGAATACCTTCACCTATAGCTCCAAATCCGGAAAATAATCCAAACAGAACCATTCCAATTATCATGATGGGATAAAGACACATAATAACAATCATTATTATGCCAAAGGTTTTGTAATGTGCACGCAGATTATTAAAAGCAATGGATAGTTGATCCTGCTTTTTTAGAGCTACTGCTTGTTTAATACTGTTTGAAAAACGAAACAAATATAAAATGGGCAGGAAATAGACACCGGCAAAAACGATGTATAATAGTCCGAATAAAGCCATCGGAAATGGAAATATGTTTGGTTTTGTGGCAGGAATAAATGCTGTCATAAGACTCACGCTGATTCCGCCCAATACCATAAATCCGGTTCCTATAAATCCAAGTATGGCCAAAAACTGGCTCCATTTTCCGGCGCTGTGCAGGTTGTGGTTAATATCTTCGGTAAGTTCCAGTGTTTCTGGTTTTGCTGCCGGTTGATTCTCTGTAGGTAGTGTTTCTTCGTTAAAAGTGTTTTCGGTATTCATTTTTTATAATTTGAAAAATTTAATTCTCGTTAGGATTATGGAATAAATAATAGCTTGCTAACGACAGATTTAGAGTTTGTTAGCATGGGTGTTTCAAGTTTTAATTTATTAGCCTGATTTATTTATTGATGTACTCGTAGCTAACAAAAGCAAAATGATTGCCATCGGGTGCCCACGAGGGGACGTTAATGGTTCCCTGTCCGCCGGTGAATGAGCACAATGTTTTTATCGATCCGTCGGCAAGGTTCATTAAGCGCAGCGAAACATCTTTCATGGCAGGATGAGCACTGCCCTGGTCTTCATGATAGCTGATGAGTACCAAATAATTTCCATTGGGAGAAGGATGTGCAAACCAGTTAGAGTATTTATCGTTGGTCAGCTGTTTTTTATTCGAGCCATCAACATTCATCTGCCAGATCTCCATTTTTCCGGAAGCCATTGAGTTGTAATAAATGGTTTTCCCGTTGGGAGAATATTCCGGGCCGTCGTCCAATCCGGGTTCGGTGGTTAAACGGGTTTCTTCGCCTCCGTCAATTGAAATGGTGTACACGTCGTATTCGTCATCGCGCTCGGCACAATAGGCCAGTCGTTTACCATCGGGCGACCAGCCGTGCCAGTAAGATGGAACGTTTGGAGTTACAGCTTTTGGTGTTCCTCCTTCTATGGGTAAAACATAAATTCGGGATCCTTTTTTTGTGGATTCTCCACTTACAGGTTCCGACTCGGCCTGGTGACTTATTGCCAGCCATTTACCATCGAATGAGATTCCGTGATCGTTATTACAGCGGTCGGCAAAGTCGGTGTTTAGCATTGTTTTTGTATTCGTTTCCAGATCAACTTTATACAATTTTCCGTCCTGATTGATAAGCAAAAAACTTCCGTCGCGACTCCAGTTTGGTGCTTCAAAATGGGCTTCTTCACTGTGGACTATCTCTCGTTCATCAGTATCTATATTGTAGATTTCCAGTGTTGATCGTACATTTTCCAGTTGAGCAAAAGTTATTAAGGGAAGCAAAAGTATGATGAGCAGACAGCTTTTTTTGTTCATATCAGGTTCTATTGATGGTTGGCTAAAGGTAATAATTTGTGCGAAGTTTTTATGTTATCTATAACTAATGAGAAGAATTATTCAGCGATGCCTTTTTTGTAGGTTTCCAGTGCACGGTTGCGGGCCATTTTATGGTCGACAATCGGTGCAGGGTAGGTAAGCTCCTGAAATTCGGGCACCCACTTTTTAATGTAACGCATCTCTTTATCGAACTTTTTCACCTGCTCGGTAGGATTAAAAACCCGAAAGTATGGCGCTGCATCGCAACCGGTTCCTGCGGCCCATTGCCAGTTGCCATTGTTTGATGAAAGCTCAAAATCGAGTAGTTTTTTGGCAAAATACGCTTCTCCCCAGCGCCAGTCGATAAGCAGGTGTTTACATAAGAAGCTGGCCGTTATCATGCGTACACGGTTGTGCATATAGCCGGATTGATTAAGTTCGCGCATTCCGGCATCTACAATTGGGTAGCCGGTTTCTCCGGTGCACCAGCGCTCGAATTCTTTTTCGTTATTGCGCCACTCTATCCCGTTGTATTTGGTTCTGAAATTCTCGTTTACCACACGTGGAAAATGGAAAAGTATCTGCATAAAAAACTCGCGCCAAACCAGCTCGCTCAGGAAATCGGGCGATTGATTATACACCTGCTGTACAATTTGGCGGATACTTACCGTTCCGAATCGCAGGTGGACGCTAAGCTGGCTGGTTCCGTGAATTGCCGGAAAGTTTCGTGTTTTGCTATAATTCTCTACAACTGATAAATCGTAGTCTTTTACAGAAATTGTCGATCTCTGAAAACCGATTACCTCCAATGTTGGTAGAGAAGATTCAATAGACGCGAAAGAATTCGTTTTAATATGCTCTTCAACTTTTATTTGTTGCGGATCAAAATGCTCAAGCCATTTGTTTTTATAGGGCGTAAAAACCGTGTAAGGCGTTCCGTCTGCTTTTAAAACTTCGTGGGGCTCGAAAATTACCTGGTCTTTGTGCGAGAAAACGGAGATGCTGTTTTTCTTTAGAAGTTGCTTTACCTGGTCATCTCTATCAGTAGCATAAGGTTCATAATCGCGGTTAAAGTGTACTTCTCCAATTTCAAAATCGTTGATCAATTCTTGCCAGATTTTTAATGGATCGCCGGTTTTTACCAGCAACCCGGAGTTCATTTCACGCAGTTCTTTATCCAGTTTGGTAAGTTGCTGATGAATAAAAGTTACACGTGCATCATCTTTATCCAGTTCGTCCAGAATATTGGTGTCGAATATAAAAAGCACTGCTGTTTTGTTATCACTTTTTAAGGCTTGTTGCAGTGCGGTATTATCAGTCAATCGTAAATCTCTTCGTAACCAAACGATGTTCATCCTATTCATTTTCTTTCTGCAAATGTAAGTTCTCAGTGTTTAACAATGTTGGCGACCATTCGTTTAAAAACAAATGAACGCAGCGGCTTAAACAGGTACCAGTACATTCTTCCCCAGAGTCCTTTTGGCCTGAAGGTGACTGTTTGAATAAGCTGATTATTGCGAATTTTAAATTCAAGCCAAACCTCGCCGGGAATTTTCATTTCGGCATAAAGTAATAAACGTCCTTCTGTTTTGTTGGCATAAATCACCCGCCAAAAATCAATGGCGTCGCCTTCGCCAATACTGTCTTCGTTTGTGCGGCCTCTTCTCAGTCCAACTCCTCCAACAAGTTTATCCATAAAGCCACGAAATTGCCAAAGCCGGTTTCCGTAATACCAACCATTCTCTCCACCTATTCGCCATATTTTTTCAATGGCATTTTCCATTGAGGGTGTTTCTGCAATACGCATATCTTTGAAACAACCAAAGTTCGGAACATTTATAAAATCCGAGAGCTGCCCGTGCAAGTGCCCGCTAACAAACGAATCTTTCCAACTCGAGATAATCTCATTCTGTTCGATCTTTTTAAAGGCCTGTTGCAAACTCTGCTCGTAGCTTAGCAGTTGCAGATTAAAAAGTTGGGCGAGCTCATCGTTGCGTGCAATTACTTCAACGCGCATACTGTCGACCAGCGAAGTGGCCAGTTTATAGGAGGTTGAGGTAACAAAATACAGCCAGTACGACGATAACCGCGGAGTCATTACCGGCACTGAAATGATCCGGCGTTTTAAGCCCCTAACTTTTGCAAAGCGCAGCAGCATTTGTTTGTAGGTAAGAATTTCGTTGCCTCCAATATCGAAGCTTTTATTGAAAACAGCATGGTTGTTTATCGATAGTTCCAGAAAACGAATAACATCGGAAATAGCAATGGGCTGGCAGCGTGTTTTCAACCACTTTGGCGCTACCATTACCGGCAGCTTCTCCACCAGGTCGCGAATTATTTCGAAAGAGGCACTGCCGGAACCAATAATAATTCCTGCTCGTAAAGTGCTTAGCGCATAATCGCCTTTTGCCAGTTCCTGTTCAACGTTTAATCTCGATTTCAGGTGTTTGGAAAGCGCTTGGTCGTTAACAATACCGCTCAAATAAATTACTTGTTTGGTGTTGGTTTTATTTACTCGCTCCCTGAAGTTTATAGCCGATAATTTTTCCTGTTCTTCGTAATCGCGCGAGTCGGACATACTATGCACGAGGTAATAGACAATTTCTATGTCTTCCGGTATTTTATTCAGACTTTCTTTGTTTAGCAGATCCGCCTCAATAATTTCAATCGATTTTTCAATGTTTTCGCCAAATGCCGCGCGTTGTTTGTCTCTTACAACACAAGTTACATGGTGCCCATTCTTAACTAATACGGGCAACAGTCTCTTTCCTATGTATCCGGTAGCTCCGGTTAAAAGAATTCGCATGGCGTTAATGATTTAAACAATACCGTTTATAACATTAACACAGTAACGTATTTATTAAGAGGGATGTTCGGGTAGTCTTTTCAGAATGAATGAGAAGAGTTGTTTTTACAAGGCTTCCAGTTCTTCGCGATAATCGTATTGTAAATCCTCGTGAAGCATGGAAATAACTTTTTGAATTCGTTTTACCTGGTTCAGGTACATGTTGAATACAACCCGGCTGCGTTTATAATCCAGGCGCGAGCCTTTTAGCTTCCTGCAGAAATACATCAACAGTTCAATTTCCGTTTCTTTTCTGCCCGAAAAACGAATATGTTTATTGGTGGTTTTTAAAACTTTCCGAATTGTTTTTTTTGCCAGGTAGAAACTACTTCGGTTCAGGCTCATAAATTCCAGGTCGATCTCTTCTTTCACCTGTCTGATGTATTCATCTTCGTTATGCGCTTCAAACAATAAATAACTAAGTAGCTCTTTATTGTCTTTTTTATACTTGGCCAGCCGGGTTATTACATCTTGTAAAACCTCGGGCGGCAGGTTTTTTAGTTCCTTTTTTATGTTGCTCAGCGAAGCAATTTCCATAGTCTGCAAATTAACCTAATTAATTCATACTATTAAAATTATTTGTTTCAAAGGTATAGTATGGAAATCGCAAGCATTCTAATCATCCTTTTGCATATGAATTTCTCTCATGCTCGTTTCATTAAAATGAATTAATTACCCGTAGGGCTGACGAAATAATTGACAAACAGTTATTTGTCAGGGTTAACCTTAACATTGAAAATCGTAGGATTTTCATTGCTGAAGCACAGAATATGCAGATTTTCAATCGTCAACACTTCGTGTGAAAAATTCAAGAATTTTTCAGCCCGTCACAGGTTAAAACTTTTACCGAAGGTGAGCAATGATTGATTTCGTAGAACAGCGAACAGCACAATTTTAAGGGTAACTGTAGCAGAAGGCAGGTGAATAACAGTTAACGAGTTTTGCAGAACAAAACCTGACGTTGGCTGGTGTTTATTTACTGAATGCTGAATTAAAAATCATTGCATCAGGTAGTTACGTAAATTTGAAATGTAAAAACAATTAAAACAGTACAATCATGAAAACAAAACTAGTTCTATTAAGCATTTGCATCGCACTATTAAGCATGGGCGCCACCGCAAAAATTAAAGACGGAAAGGCGATGACCGGAAACTCTCTTACCGAATTTGGTAAGTATACTATAGTTAATTCAAGCTCGCCAATGGTTTACGACGATCAGCTATTGGAAACTTACGAGTTAACGTACGAGAATATTAGCAATCCTATACGAATTGGAGTTTTGTGCGAGGATGACAAAAAATGTACAACATTTATTGTTCGTACAGATGAATTTGAAATTGAATATGCCTGCCGAAACCATGTGTTTGGAGTGAAGAAAATGGAAGCTCGTTTCCAGCAGTTGCCAAAAGAAGAAATGGACCTGAAACTGGATAGAGTTGCTTATTATTCGCAGCGGGTAATTTGCCAGAACAAAAAATCGCAAGACGATTTACTGGGTTTGATTGCATGTTATTTCCCTGATTTGGTGAAAGACGAATATCAAGCCAGTTTTTAAAAAGAAATTATACAGCGCAATTTTTTTCATAGAAATGTGAAAAGCTAATCCCCGCCAGAGGGGCGGGGGTTTTTTCTCTCTACAGAAAAACAAAAAACAGAAACCATTGAAAATAAAGAGTGAGTAGAATTTGAAAGGGTAATATAAAATTAGTGAGTACTTTACTCGAAGGCCCTGCGTTGTTACAACGCAGGGCTTTTCAATGAATGGAAGTTTTTTTGCTGCAAAACGACAATTTCTGTCAGTCAACGACAGGATTTTGCTACTCTCCCGATGTTTATCTTCGAAGAGCTCTTATAAATGTTGTTACCTTTATGATAGGGGAGTTAATGGTATGAACAAATTGTTGTACAATAACAGTGTGCTTTACCGGGGAACAAGGCATATTTTATTCTTTGTATTTACCGTGGTATTGTTTACGGGGATTCTATTTGTTCAAAGCGAAAACAACAGCCTGCTTCACGTTTTCGGAATAACACTTGGCAATGCCTTTTTCTTTTTTGGCTACGCTTACATTACCATTTTTTTACTGATTCCCGAGTTGTTGTTAAAAGCGAAACCCTTTTGGTTTATTGTCGTTTTTTTACTGGTGGGAATTGGCTTGTCGGCATTAAAATTATTGTTCTCCGATTATATTTTTTATGCTTCAATAGCTCCCGAAAATATATCCGGAAACGGTGCTTTTAATCTTCGTTTGATTGTGATGAATACCAAAGACATGACCTTTATTGTGGCCTTGTTTTGTATTGGAAAATATGTTAAAGATTACGTTCTTACGGAGAACCTCAGAAAGAAACTGGAGCAGCAACACCGAAAAGCACAAACAACACTTTTGCAATCGCAGTTCGATCCGCATTTCATGTTTAACACCATTAACAATCTCTATGCATTGTCCTTGCTTAATCCCGGCAAAACCAACGAGGTTATTAGCCGCATGAAAATTGTGCTGACTTATATTATTAACGAAAGCCTGAAAGAATTTGTATCGTTAAAAGATGAGGTGGAACTCGTTGAAAATTACCTTCAGCTGGAGAAATTACGTTACGGGAAACGCTTGCAGGTGAGTTACAAAACCGAGGGCGATTTAAACACGGCGCATATTCCTCCAATGGTAGTGTTTCTGCTGGTTGAAAACAGTTTTAAACACGGCAGTAGTTTGGATGCCGGCGCGCCATGGATTACTATTTTGGTAAAAGCTACCGAAGAAAAGATAATTATCGAAACCGAAAACAGCAAGCCCGAAGGTTTGCAGAAAAAGACAAAAGAAATTGAGCGGGGAAGTGGCTACAGCGGATTAAAAAGGCGTTTAAATATTATTTACGACGGACTGGGTTATGACCTGAAAGTGAACGATCTGGGCGACCGTTTTAAAGTGTGTCTGGAATTAATAAATACACATGAACACAGGCATATTACATATCGCTAAAAGGGATTATATTTTGCATGTCATCTTCTGGGCGGCATGGGTAATATCGTTCACCTTTATTCAAACCTTGAACGAAGGAATTGCTTCGTTACATGTTTGGCTAATGTATTACCTCATTACTTTACCTGTTTTTGTAGCACATACCTATTTAATTGCCTACTGGCTTTTACCCAGAACATTTTTCCTGGGGCGTTACTTATTGTTTGCAGCAGGTGTAACTGTTCTTCTCATTGTTTTTTCGGTGACTGAATTACTGTGGAGCAACTACCTGGTTTTTTATCTTTTCGACAAAAGCAAAATGTTTGCTCCCGGATTCCTGAATCTTAAAAATATTGTGATCAGCGGTGTTGGAAATCATTATATCATTTTAGTATTTCTGGCTATAAAAGCCGGTAGTTCGTGGTATCGGGCCGAGTACCAGAAAGAAGAGTTGCTGCGTTCGAAACTCGAAACTGAACTCGAAATTTACCGGTATCAGTTACAACCCCGCATTGTTCTGGAATTGATTGAGGAGCTGGAAGTTCTGTCGTTAAAAAAGGCGGAAACGGCACCGGAAATGATTATTAATATTTCGAACTTCCTCAACCGGTTTCTTTATGAAGGAAAAGAAGAACTGATACCGCTTGAGCTGGAGGTAAAGTTACTTGAGGAGTTTATGACCATTCATAACCACGCTTTGGGCGATCGGCTAAGTAGTAATTTTATTGTTAGCGGAAACCTCAAATCATATGTTGTTCCACCACTTTTGCTGCTTCCGTTTATAAATTCTGCAATAAAAGTTGCCTACGAGTGTAACGAAACGTATGAAAGTACAGTCATTATAAAAGCGGAGCGAAAGTATTTGCTGTTTTCGTTTACATTTTGGAGCGAAAACGGTTTTAAGATAGCCGACACTGAAGACAATAAAATTACCTACCGGCGTTTGCATTATAATTACCCTGGTAAGCACCGGTTGGTGGAGAACGTAGATGACAATTTTAGAGAATTTAGTATAGAAATTTATCCGTAAAAGTGTAACACTATACCTGTTTCTCGTACTATTTAAAAACAGATTGAAAACAGACCGGAGAATGTGCTTCGGATTTAACAGAAAACAAAAGCTAATTCCGTATTACCATGAAAACTAAGTGCCTCATTATCGATGATGAGCCTCTTGCACGTGACTTGATGCGCTCTCACATTGAAAAACTAGATAATTTTGAAATTTGTGCAGAATGTGGCGATGCCATGAAAGCCTTGCAGGAGCTTCACAATCACAAAATCGATCTGATGTTTATGGACATTCAGATGCCCCAGATAACTGGAATCGAATTCCTACGGACATTAAAAAATCCACCAAAAGTTATTATTACCACTGCCTACCGCGAATACGCCCTTGAAGGATTTGAGTTGGATGTGGTTGATTTTTTGCTGAAACCAATAACCTTTGAGCGTTTTTTAAAATCGGTAAATAAATATTATCAGTCGGTTCAGGATGATGTTCCGGCCGCTCAACCCGTAGCCTCAACCAATGGAAAATCTGATGAAGCCTTTATTTATGTGAAAGAGAATAAAAAGGTCTTAAAAGTTCATTTAAACGAAATACTTTATGTTGAGGGTTTGAGCGAATATGTGCAGATATATACTACTGAGAAAAAGATCATCACAAAAACCAGCATGACCCATATGTCGGAAAAACTGCCCGACAGTGGTTTTATGCGCATTCATAAATCGTTTATTGTGGCACTGTCGAAAATTGAAGCATTTACATCGACCAGCATTGAAGTACCGGGAAAAGAATTGCCTATTGGACGTAGTTATAAGAATGCAGTGCTCGAGGTTTTGCAGCTTCAGGGTTAAGAAATAATTGCTGCATTTACAAAAAGTTGCCAGAGTTTTAAGATTCCGGAATCTTCTTCATCCAACGATTTTATTGGAGAAAGTTGCAGGTACGAAATCCGATGTTTGTTAACGTACTGAAGATTTTGCTCCCCGTCATCACTAATCGGAATTTTATGCACGCATAAAGTCAGTACCGTTTTTAATGTGGTGGCGCGTACCCGGATGGTGTGTTTCGAAAACTTTGCCGGATGAATATGGATGTAACGATCTGCATGGTTGCCTTGTTTTATCAGCCATTTCGATTCATCCGGTAAAGTAATTTTTTTCCACTCCGAATTTCCCAGCCAATTGTTAAAGGCGGTTTGGGTGGTAATATTTTTTGTTTCGAAATAGTTGAGGCTGGAATTGCAAATCTGCTCCGGCGTTAAGTTTCCGAGGTAAAAATCGAAAAGGTTATTTCCTATCGAAAGCATTGCCTTTTCGGTAACGATCCAGTCGTTAACTCGCCATTCTTTAATTTCGTTCTGCAGGAAACGGAAGTGATGTTTGTAAGGATTATATTGAATTGGCAACGGAATTTCTGGTGGCATTTGAATTGCTTTTGAAACATTTCAATAAATTTACCACAAAAGAAGTATATGGCACTTTTTCCTATCCATAAATATTTTGTTTTTAACGATCGGCTTTTGCCGGTTTCCACTTTTGTACCGGCCGAAAACGAAGGTGGGATCTACGAAGTTTTACGTGTTGTAAACGGAATCCCACTGTTTTTGGATGAGCACCTGCAACGAATGCAGTCATCGGCCGAACTGGCCGGGAAAGAGGTTCGATATAGTTGTGCGCAGTTGGAGGCGTTTTTAAATCAACTGATTGTAAGAAACGAAGTGGATGAGGGGAATATTCTTATTTCGTGTAAAACCAACCTGAAAGCTTTCTTTATCGCGCATAATTATCCTTCGGCTGAACAGTACAGGTTTGGAATTCGCTGCGGATTGTTACACGCTGAACGTATGAATCCAAATGCCAAAGTTTTTCAAACCGAAGTGCGCAAACAAGCCAACCGACTGATGGAAACCTTAGGTTTTTACGAAGTGCTGTTGGTCGATCACGAAAAGCGAATTACCGAAGGAAGCCGAAGCAATGTGTTTTTTATAAAAGGCAATGAAATAATTACACCTCCGGGCAAGCAGGTACTGTTGGGAATCACCAGGCAAAAAACAATTGCCTGCGCCAATCGCCTCAAGCTAAAAGTAGTTGAGGTTGAAATACAACTGGATGGATTAACTGGTTTCGATGCTGCTTTTATAACCGGTACTTCGCCCAAATTACTTCCGGTAAACGAAGTGGACGGGCATTCTTTTGATGTTGACAATCGCGTATTGAGAAGTCTGATGATTGAATACGATAAAATCATTCAGGAAGACTTAAATAGAAGGATCCGACCCCGTTAATTAAAAAAAGGATCGGATCCCTGATCAATAGCTCTTGAAATTCGAACGGCGACTAACGAATTGTGAATGAAGAAGTAAATCACAACAGAATTTGGAATAACTTTCTTGTCAATCGAAAATCGTTAATCGAAATTCATGATTCATAGCCTGTCTCTTAAAATCTTCTCAATTTCAACATAATCCGTATCCTGCTTCTCGCCAATTTTGGCTTCGCTTTGTTTAAAGCGTTCTACAATTTTAGCAATGGTAGATTCCGGAACATCATAATCAGGCAGGCGGCATGGTACACCTAACGATTCGAAGAACTCAACTGTTCGTGCAATAATGGCGTCGATTCTTTCATCCTCGTTTCCACTTGTAATGCCCCAAATACGCTCACCATATTGTAAGATTTTGTCTTTTTTATTGTCGCGCTTAATGTGCATCACTCCCGGTAGTACAATTGCCAGTGTTCGTCCGTGGTCGATTCCGTGGAAAGCAGTCAATTCGTGACCGATAATATGTGTCGACCAATCTTGCGGAACACCAACTGCAATCATTCCGTTTAGTGCCATTGTTGCACACCACATAAAGTTGGTAGCAGCTTCGTAGTTTTTACGATCGGCCAAAACTTTCGGACCTTCCTCAATAAGCGTGGTCAGGATACTTTCTGCCAGCCTGTCCTGAAGCGGCGAATTCACCTTGAAAGTCAGGTATTGCTCCATTACGTGTACAAAAGCATCAACAACGCCGTTGGCCACCTGTCGGTCGGGTAAGGTAAACACACATTCCGGATCGAGTACCGAAAACTGAGGCATTACCAGCGGCGAACCAAAAGCTTTTTTCTCCTGTCTTTCGACACGTGTAATTACTGAATTTCCATTCATCTCCGAACCTGTTGCCGGCAAGGTTAAAACAGCTCCCAGTGGCAAAGCCTTTTCAACCGGTGCACCTGCTGCCAGAATATCCCACGGATCGCCGTTTTCATATAAAGCAGCAGTGGCAATAAACTTGGTGGCATCAAGTACCGATCCTCCACCTACTGCCAGCAAAAAATCGATATTTTTTTCTTTTACTACATCAACCGCTTTCATACAGGTTTCGTAGTGAGGATTGGCCTCAATTCCGCTAAATTCCTCAACCGTACAACCTTTTAGCGCGGCCATTACCTGGTCGTAAACTCCGGTACGTTTTATACTTCCGCCACCGTAAATCATTAAAATATTAGCATCAGCCGGAATTTCACCGGATAGTTTTGAAATCGATTCTTTTCCAAAAAGAATTTTAACCGGATTTCTGAATTCAAAATTGTACATGAAATTTATTTTTGGTTATTTCAACTGTCATCTGAAACAGGGGGTGCCTGTTCGTTGATCAAAGATATAAAATGTGGCAGAAAAGATATTCAAAACGAGAGGTTGATTTTAGGGAAGATATTCCGAATTATTCCGACGAACAATTAATAGAGGTGCTGAAAATGCGCGACCATTATCAGCCGGAAGCTGCAAAACTGGCTTTACAGGAAGCACTCAAACGTGGAATCATTAATTCGGAGCAGGATCTGTTTTCTGAAGAATTTCGGTGTGAGGAAATTCGGTTTTCACTGTTTCCCAAAATCAAAAGAGACCGAAACCGAATAAAGATCAGAAGAAGTATTGCACGCAGTCTGGTCATTTGTTCGGCGCTTCCGGTTGTTTATGGTTTGGTGGAAATGAAAACCGGAAACAGATGGGAGGGGGCGGCGATATTACTTTTTGGATTGCTGTGGCTGTTTTGTTCGGCACAGCTCATTAAAGTATTTCATGTGTTTTTTATAAGGTGTTTATTGGCAGGAACTGTACTTGGGGCGTTGTACATTTTTTATCGGCTCATTTCATCGCAGACTTACATTTTTATGGATTTTTTTCTGGTTCTCGTTCTTGCCGGTTTGATCTTTTATGGCCTGATATTTCTTGCACGAAATAAGTAACAACTTTCCCGAATTCCTCCGCTTATCCCGAAAAAACAAACGTTCATCGAAATTACCACGATTTAGAACAGACGAAACCTTACTTTTAAATCGTTATAAAAATTAGAAAGCATGAAACGAACATGAAATTTTTCGTTCAAAAATTACAAAAATAGGAATGAATAAATTTTATGTGAGAACGACAGACGGAATGGTTCCATCTGTCAAATTTGAATTTTTAAATTATAGAAAAATTAAAATATACACGGATGAAAACAGCATTTCTGTTTACCTTATCAATTCTATTTGCATTCAACCTGTCGGCACAAAACGATGAAGACTGGGATTCGCGTCGATACGATGTCGACAATTTTTCGGCCATCTACCTCGAAGGCAGTTACAAAGTATTTTTATCGCAGGGCAACAAGAGTTCGTTAACGGTAAAAACTCCCGACGATGATGTTTTGGATGAACTGGATGTTGAAAACCGGGGCGACGAATTGCGGGTGGTTGTAGATCGTGACTTTATAAATTACGAGCGCATTCACCTGTATATCACTTTTAAAAATCTGGATGAAATTAAAGTGCAGGGCGGTTTAAATTTAAACACCGACGGGTACCTCGATTTGAACGACCTGTACGTGCATGTTGAAGGAGGAGCAAAGATTGATTTGGAGGTGAAAGCCGAGGATATTGAGCTGGTTGGCGAAGGCGGTGTGCTGGTCCAATTGAGTGGGGTGGCCGAAAGTTTGGATGTTAAACTCTCGGGAGCCGGACATGTTGATGCGGAAGATCTTCGTGTGAACGATGCCCGTTTTGCGATTGAGGGGGTTGGAACCGGCTCGGTTCATGCTGTTGAAACACTGTATGCCAAAATTGAAGGTGTTGGCAAAGTTCGCTACACCGGAAATCCAAAAGTTACCCGCGATATTGAAGGGCTTGGAAGTGTAAAAAGAGATTAAAATATACTACTCGTACCTACTACAAAAGGTACAAATTTTCTTAGGTTTGGTTTAGGTTTATAAAAGGCTATCATTGGGTAGCCTTTTTCTTTTGCGGGAGACGTGATATCAACCCAATCTCTTACAATTGTATTTTTCAATCTATATTTATGGTTTTTGTATAAAAATCATTGCCCGAGCACTTTAAATGTGTTTATTTTGGATTCACTAATTTTTCAAAAAAGTAAAATGAAGAAAATTGCACTTTTTATTTTAATTGTCATGACGATAGTTAGCTGTACGCAAAAAGAGTCGGGGCAGGTTGCAAAAAACTATGTGCCCGAAACGCCTAAATTAAGTTCAGATGTAATGACTCCTGAGGTTTTGTGGTCGTTTGGCCGCCTGGGAGGAGCACAGGTTTCGCCTGATGGAACGCAGGTTTTATACACGGTAACCTATTACAACATCGAGGAGAATAAGTCGTACCGCGATATTTATACGATTCCGGTTGCGGGCGGAGAAGCAAAAAATCTCACCAACACAGCCAGTAACGAATACAATGTTGTTTGGCGCCCCGATGGGAAAAAGATCGGTTATTTGTCATCTGCTTCAGGTAGCGTTCAGTTGTGGGAAATGAATCCTGACGGCAGCGATAGGCAGAAGGTTTCGGAAATTGATGGTGGAATTTTCGGATTTCAGTACGCACCGGATATGTCGAAAATATATTACCTGCAAACGGTGAAACTCGACAATGATATTCACGATCTTTTCCCGGATCTGCCAAAAGCAAATGCCCGGCTCGAAACAGATATTATGTACCGCCACTGGGATACCTGGCACGATTACACCTATAACCACATTTTTATTGCCGATTATTCGGATGGAAAAGTAGGAGAGGGTAAAGACATTATGACCGGAGAACGTTTTGATTCGCCAATGAAACCATTTGGCGGAACGGAGCAAATTGTCTGGAGCCCGGATTCAAAAACGCTGGCTTACGTTTGTAAGAAAAAGGTGGGGCGCGAATATGCTGTTTCTACTAATTCGGACATTTACATGTACGATGTAGCAAGTGGAAAAACCAACAACTTTACAGAAGGGATGATGGGTTACGACCAAAATCCGGTTTACTCGCCCGATGGAAAGTACCTGGCCTGGGAAAGTATGGAGCGCGATGGTTACGAAGCCGATAAAAACCGTTTGTTTGTGGCCAATCTGGAAACAGGTGAAAAGAAAGATTATTCGGCTGATTTCGATCAGAATGCGGCTGCATTGAGTTGGAGTGCCGATTCAAAATCGATCTATTTTATCAGCGATATACACGCAACCGATGAAATTTACCAATTGGTTTTAGCTGATAATTCAATTACACGTTTAACCGATGGCGTTCACAATTATCAAAGTGCTGTTCAGGTTGGCAATCAATTGCTGGCGCAAAAGGTTTCCATGTCACAACCTGCTGAATTGTATTTGGTTGATCCGGCCACCGGAAAAGATAAGGCGTTGACCGAGGTAAACAAAGGGATTCTTGATCAGCTAACTATGGGGAAAGTGGAAAAACGCTGGATGGAAACTACCGACGGAAAACAAATGGCTGTTTGGGTGATTTATCCACCACATTTCGATCCGAATAAAAAATATCCGACACTGCTTTACAATCAGGGCGGACCACAGGGAACGGTTAGTCAGTTTTGGTCGTACCGCTGGAATTTCCAGATGATGGCCGCCAACGATTATATTATTGTGGCGCCAAACCGCCGCGGCTTACCCGGTTTTGGTCAGGAATGGAACGAGCAGATTTCAAAAGACTACGGTGGACAGAATATTAAAGACCTGCTGACTTCCATCGATGAGATGGCCAAAGAGCCATTTGTTGACGAGACAAAATTAGGTGCCGTTGGTGCCAGTTACGGTGGTTATTCGGTGATGTACCTAGCCGGAAATCATGAAAAACGTTTTAAAGCATTTATCGCCCACGACGGTATTTTTAACTTCGAGCACATGTATACCTCAACCGAAGAAATGTGGTTTGTGAATTTCGATTACGGTGGTGCCTACTGGGATAAAGACAATGCAGCAGCGCAACGTTCGTACTCATTCTCTCCACATAAATATGTTCAAAACTGGGATACTCCGATTTTGATTGTGCAAGGTGAAAAGGACTACCGTGTACCAGCAGAGCAGGGAATGGCAGCGTTTAATGCAGCGGTTTTGCGAGGAGTGCCTGCTGAAATGTTATACCTGCCGGAAGAAAATCACTGGGTGCTACAACCTCAAAACGGGATTCTGTGGCAGCGTGTATTCTTCAACTGGTTGGATAAGTGGTTGAAATAAAATTTTTATTACTCTGAGAAGGATGTCATCTTTATGAATTCAACAATGAAAGATGACATCCTTTTTTTATGCCTTAATTTTCAAGCATGATTTCCATTAGATTGACGGCCGTTAATTTACCTTTTTCCTTGATTAACTCACGCGGAGTGTCGTCGCCAACTTCGTAGGTTACTGCCTCGGCACCAAATTCATGAAAAACGGAAACAGTAGAATTAATTCGTTCTACATCTGCAGCATTAGGACGGATATTCGGATCGTAACCGGGAATATCTTCTGCCATGGCTTGTATAATTTTTGGAACAATACCCGGCATATTGCCTTTTAGCTCCGGAGCGATGGTGTAATAAATATCTTCATAGGTAGAATGAAAGTCGATTATAAAATAGAATTTCCGCTGCTCCGCAACTTTGGCTTGCATAAATTTTCGGATAGCTTGTGTCTCCGGCTGATTAAAATCTTCCCAGTCGCGGTTTAAGTCAATTCCACCGGCACCATGGCGCCAGTGGCCATTATCTACGCCGTCGGGATTTACACACGGCACCACGTAAATACAATATTCATCTCTGAACTTTTCCGATAACTCGTCGATAGCACATAATTCCTCAGTAAATGCTTTCATCGCCAGCCAGCCGGTAACTTCGGGCGGATGCTGGCGCGAAAGTACCATCAGCATTTTTTTACTTTCCGGGTTGCCGATTTGTAAATAGTTAATCGGGCGGCCTTCTTTACTTTTCCCCAATTCATCAATACTTACAAATGGTTTCTCGCTAAGTTCTCCCGCCCAGTTATAAATGTCTTTCGAAACGATCAGTTCCTGCGCTGCTACCCAGGTTGTATCGCTGTTTATTGCTAAAGTGAATTCACAAAATTTAGGAGATTCACCTCTTGCCACCGATGCGGTGTCGGCTAAATAAACTGTTGAGTCAACCGGTGTCCAGTTTTTAGCATCATTGCTGATTTTTGGATAATACCGGTGTCCAACTCCTTCGTTGTAGGTAATTTTAAGCTGAATAGCTTTTTCTGTTTCCGACCAGATTTTAAAAGCGTACCACGGACTTTCATTTATCGGAGTATTTTCAGGAGTTATCAAAATAGTAACTTCATTTTCGCCGGTAAGTGCGACTCCGTTTAGCCGGGCTCCATCAAAATCGTTGGATAGAAAAATGCCGTTGCCCACAGCAAATGTCTGTTTAAGTTGGTATTGGATGGGGCGGGTGAGCGTACTTACTTTTTTGATGGGCTCCTGGCCTTCCCATTTGGTGTCTTTTGGTTGGCACGATGACAGGAAGAAAATAACTGAGGCTGCAAAAATCAGATAGTATTTCATGTTTAAATGGATTCGTTTAATAATGTTTCAATCAATGCTTCGGTTTCAGTTTTATAATGCTCATAAGCTTCGCCGGTTCCCGGGCCTGAAAACCCGGTGTGTATTTCCCGTATTTCGCCTTTTCGGTCGATAAAAATAGCTGTTGGATAAGAAATAATTTTATTAAGCATCGGCAAAGCTTCAGCAGCTTTTTTCTTGTTTGATGTTCCTGCCAAAACAAGTTCCCACGAAACATTCAAATCATTACGGTATCGTTCAATGCGTTGTTTGAAATAGTCAATGTCCGGTTTTACCTCAAAATCGAGTCCGATAATTTCAAGCCCTTCGGCCTTATGTTTTTCATACAGTTCTACCAGATAGCGTGTTTCGTCCATACAATTCGGGCACCAGGTTCCAAAGATCTGAACGATTACAGCTTTTCCTTTATATTTCTCATCGGCTAATGAAATGGTATCGCCCGCTTCATTCGGAAATGCAAAACTCAATTTGTCGTAGCCCGGTTTCAGAAAAGTAAGTGTTTTCATATTGGCGAGTTCAGCGCCATCGGCTTTTGTTGCACTCCATTTTTCTTTATACGTATTGCCGGAATAGAACAAACCGTTTAAGGTGGAATCGTTGAGTTCAGCAGTAAATAGAAAAACATGCGCGCCATCAAAACACGACAATTGCATGGTATTGCCATTTACCACGCCGTCCAGGTAACGGTAGTCGCCTGTTTCAGTCTGAAATGTTCCGGTTATGTGATTTCCTGCCTGTTCAAAAATCCCAATTGCCGGACTGTCGTTTTCTTCCTCGCCAAAGTTTACTTTCCATTTTCCCGAGAGATCCAACGCATTTTCATTGCTTATCTTAAAACGATTTTCAATACCATATTCGGCTTCAAACGGGATAGGAAGAACTTTGTTTTTGTTGTAGTTGAAATATTCGCCACTTATTTTCTCTTCACTAATTCTGCCTTTGAACTCAGAACCAAAAACAGGCATTTTTATAAATACAGAATCGCCTTTGTAAGCTATTTCCTGAACGTCAATCTGTTCATCGGCATTTGAAACCACGAGGTGTTTTTCATTAAGCACTTCCACATTGAATGGGATTTTTTGCTCCGGATCCTTGTCATCGATTTGGAACGCGAATAACCAGTTTCCTGTTTTTAATACAGAATCGGTTTTGGGAGTACATGCACATAGCATTCCTACCAAAATATAAAGCGCAGTTTTTTTCATTAAATAAGTATTTTGCCTTAAATCTAAACAAAAATTAAAGAGTTGCTCAAGGCCGGGATTATATTGATCAAAACATTATTTTTGACGAAACATTAGAAACAAACCATGCAAAAAATACATGTTGGTTTTATTGGAGCAGGCGGAATTGCCCGTGCGCATGTTTATGCAATTCAGGCGCTGAAGTTTTATTATAACGATGTTCCGGAAATTATTTTGGAGTCGGTAGCTTCAGCAAGAGCGGAAAGTCGCGAGGCGTTTGCCAAACAGATGGGATTCGGGAAAGCTGAGTCGGTGGAGGATTTTGCAAAGAATGATAAAATTGAAGCGGTATATATTTTAGGGCCGAACAAAGTGCATTTCGAGCATTTTAAGCTGGCGCTGCAAATGCCCAATGTAAAATATATTTACCTTGAAAAACCGGTTTGTTCTTCGCTGGAAGAGGAAGAACAAATGAAAAGGCTGCTGGAAACTGCGGGGCAGGAAGTTCGTATTCAGGTAGGATTTCAATATTTACAGACTTCATCAGTTCGCGAGGGATTGAAATTCTGGCGCTCGGGAAAAATTGGAAAGCCGATTCATTTCGACTTAAAATATTACCATGGCGACTACCTGCAGGAAAGTTACCGCAAAAAACGTGTTACACGCTTAACTCCTGCGCCTGATGGTGGTGCAATGGCCGATCTGGGATCGCACGGAATTAGCCTGTTGATGGCTTTTATGGGCGAGGAGCTGCAGATAACCAGTGGTTTGCAGTCCGGCGACTTTGACGGTGTGCCGGCCGGATCCGATTTGTTTAGTTCACTCTCATTGTACGAACCAAAAACAGGCGCTGTTGGAAACATGTCGGCAAGCAGGATAAGTTCAGGTTCAGGCGATTTGGTATCGTTGGAAATTTATGCTGAGAATGGTGCCTTTAGATATTCATCGCAAAATCCGGAATACTTTGAATATTACATCGAAGGTTCGGATCAGTGGATAAAACAAGTGGTTGGCAGCAACTACAAACCGGTTACGAGTTTTCCTTCGGGGCATGTTCCTCCGGGATGGTTGCGTTCGATGGTGCATGCTCATTACCAGTTCTTAACAGGTGATGATTCGGAGGCGGTAATTGCCGATTTAAAACACGGTTTGGCAGTTCAGCGCATTGTTCGTGAAACGGCAGATCATTTAAAACAATTCAGAGAAAAATTTAAGAATGACAAATAGAAAAAGTGGAATTCTGCTGCATATAACCTCGCTGCCCGGTCAGGAAGGTGTTGGTACATTGGGGAAAGAGGCTTATGCCTTTGTTGATTTTCTGGAGGAGAGCGGTCAGAAACTCTGGCAGATACTTCCGCTTGGTCCGGTTGGTGCGGGAAATTCGCCTTACCAGTGTTACTCTGCTTTTGCCGGAAACCCGGTATTAATTGATCTGGAGCTGCTTTTGGAAGAGGATTTACTAAATGTGGCTGACTTTCAAACATTGCCATCTTTCAAAAAAACAAAGGTGGAATTCGATAAAGTTTCAAGCTGGAAAAACTTGCTTTTGAAAAAGGCTTTTCAGCAGTTTCAGGAAAATAAATTTAATCATTTTCGAGACGAGTATTACCACTTTTTGAATGAACATGGCTGGTGGTTAAACGACTATGCCTTGTTTATTTCGGTGCGTGAGTATTTTGGTGGTATGCACTGGAGCGAATGGGATCGTGGAATAAAATTCAGAGAGCCGGAAGCTATAAATGATCTGTCTGAAAAACTGGAACCGCAGATCGCTTTCGAGAAATTTGTTCAGTTTATGTTTTTCAGGCAGTGGCACCGGTTAAAGCGTTATGCCAACGAAAAAGGCATTCAGATTGTTGGTGATGTGCCGCTTTACGTTTCGGGCGATAGTTCGGATGTTTGGACAAATACCGATATTTTTCTTTTAGACGATGAGTTGAATCCAACTGAAGTGGGAGGTGTGCCTCCTGATTATTTCTCGGAAACAGGCCAGTTGTGGGGAAATCCCGTGTTTAACTGGCAGCGTCTGAAAGAACGTGATTACGACTGGTGGATGGCGCGCCTGCATTTTAACCTGAACATGTTTAACCTGGTACGTATCGATCATTTTCGCGGACTGGAATCGTTTTGGTCGGTTTCGGCAGATGAGAAGACCGCTATAAATGGAAAGTGGGTGCCGGCGCACGGTTACGAAATGCTGAGTTTGATAAAAAGCCAGATTGGTGTTTTGCCTTTTATTGCTGAGGATCTGGGAATAATTACCACCGAGGTGGATCATTTGCGCGAACGCTTTAACCTTCCGGGAATGAAAGTTTTGCAGTTTGCTTTTACCACTGATGCCACGAATAAAGATCTGCCACACAACTACGAGCGGAATTGCGTGGTATATTCCGGCACACACGATAACAACACCTCATTAGGTTGGACAAATGCTGTGGAAGCAGAAGAAAAGGAACTGGTTGAAAAGTACGTTTCGAAAGAGAATGCGGTAAGGCATATTATGGAACTGGCTTTGGCATCGGTGGCCGACACCGCAATTTTACCCATGCAGGATGTGTTGGAGTTAGACGAAAAATCGCGTATGAACACGCCGGGAACAGCAAACGGAAACTGGGGATGGCGATTTCAGTGGAAACAATTGAAAGCAGGGCAGAAGAAGTTTTTGAAAGAGGCTACTGAGAAGTATAATCGGTAAATTCATTGACGAGAAAGTGATTGAGTGAATGAGTAATTGAGTTAGTGGGTAATTGATTGAAGGAATAGGCAGTAGGCAAATAGCAAATAGGCAAAAAGCCCCATCGGGATGAAAGGTAATAACTCAAAGTTTTCAGTATTCAGTCGCAGTTAGCAATTTTACAATTCAAAGATTTAAGAATTTTGAAGCTGTGTCGTTCTGCACGTTGTTTACCACAGAGTACACAAAGAAGACACAGAGTGTCACTGAGAAGTACTAATGACGCTATTGTGGTTCAAAAAAGAAGGAGGAGTTGGGAAGTGAGATTTTAAGTATTCAATTGCTGTTTTCAATTTAGCAGTTCAACAGTTTTTCAATCTCGCTCAATCTCAAAATCAATCTAGTTCAATCCTTACGATCAACAACACAAAAACACCGCTTCAGCAAACTTTTGTGGTTGTTCGGCGTGTAGCCAGTGTCCGGCATCAGGAATATCAACAATTCTGGCTTCCGGATAAATTTCTTTTATCAGTTCTTTGTCTTCGTCCTGAATGTATTTCGAAAGCAAGCCGCGGATAAAAATTACCGGGTACGCGGTTATCGGAATACGATCGTCGAGCCAGTGAATATTAACGCCGCTCACAATTTCTTCCAGGTAATCGTAAAGCACTTCTGCATTTACGCGCCATTGAAATTGTTTGGTTTTTTTGTTTTTCTCCACATTCTTCAACAGAAACATTCTGATGCGTTCATCATCAATCTTTTCAGCCAGAAAATCATCCACATCGTTACGCGATTTCACCATCGAAAAATCAATGTCCTGCATGGCCAGCAAAATATTCTGGTGCAGGTAAAACTGACTGTCATCTTTTAGTTGCAGATAATCTTTGGGCGCGATATCGGCGATAACAAGTTTTTCAACCTTTTCAGGGTAATCGGCAGCAAACCACATGGCTGTTTTACCGCCCATACTGTGCCCCAGGATGGTCGCTTTTTCGATGTTGTGCTTTTCGAAAAACTCTGCCAGGTCATCGCGCATGTCGTTGTAGGTGTGCGATTCTGTAAATCCCGAACGTCCGTGGTTTCGCTGGTCGATCATATAAACCGTATGTTTTTCGGCCAGTCGTTTGGAGATGTTCATCCAGTTATCCGACGATCCGTATAACCCGTGTATAATCACCAATGGCGATCCACTGCCTGTCTTTCTGTAATACAAATCCATAGTGTGTTAATTGTTGTTCGTCCGTTGCTTTATTTAGGTCTTAAAGAAAACTCAATGATTTCTATCTCTTTGATAAGAAAGCGCCAAAGGCAAGGCTATCGAAGGTTTGAAAATTTGGGAGTTTACTTTCGTAATCGGCCGGTTTCAAACCGAGAGTAACGCAGCATTTGGCGTTTTTTTGCAAAGATTATTTCAGGCAATCGAGGTATTTCTGTATGGTAGTTTCCAAACCTAAATATAGTGCATCGGCAATTAGTGCATGACCAATTGAAACTTCTTTTAGATTAGGAATTTTATGGTACATGTAATTCAGGTTTTCCAAACTTAAATCGTGACCGGCATTTACATCTATGCCCAAATTTTCAGCTATTTTGGCGGCGGTAACAAAAGGTTCAATTGCTTTAGCATGGTTAATAGGAAACAATGTAGCATAGGGTTCGGTATACAGCTCAATGCGGTCGGTTTTAATTTCGGCAGCACCTTCAACAGCTTTTTCATCGGGATCGACAAAAATAGAAGTGCGGATACCAGCTTCCTGCAAACGGGCAATCACATCTTTCAGAAACCCAAGATGTTTCCATGTATCCCAGCCATGATCGCTGGTTAATTGAGCATCGGTATCCGGTACCAGAGTAACCTGGTCGGCCTGCACTTCAATAACCATTTTTAAGAAATCTTCACTGGGGTAACCTTCAATGTTAAATTCAGTGGTTATCAGTGGTTTTATCTCGTAAACATCTTTGCGTGTAATGTGCCGCTCATCGGGGCGTGGATGAATGGTAATTCCTTGAGCACCAAATTTTTGACAATTGACAGCAGCATCCTTAACGCTGGGCATTTTGCCACCGCGAGAGTTTCGCAGTGTTGCAATTTTATTTATATTTACACTAAGTCTGGTCATAACTAAAAATTTTAAAACGCAATTTACTATTTTCAGGCTGAACGATTAACATTAAACAGTAAAGTTTTGTTGGCAGAAAAACTAATATCAGATGTAATTCCGTCGGTAAGCAGTTCCGAAACAGGCCGTAAGGCGCTGAGTCACATGGATGTTTATCGCGTTTCGCATATTCCGGTAGTTGACGATACAAAATACCTGGGACTTGTTTCCGATAAATTAATTTACGACCTGAACCTGGTTGAAACTGAAATTTCTACAGCGTTAGATAAATTGGATACAACACATGCCCATAAAGATCAGCACATTTTCGAGCTGGCAATACTAATGTATAAACTCAAGATTAGTGTTTTGCCTGTGCTTGATGAAGATCATTATTACCTGGGAGCAATTACATTGTATGATTTAGCGCGACGCTTTGCCAGCCTGTTTTCACTGCAGGAAGTGGGTGGTGTGTTGGTTGTCGAGATGAATGTGAGCGATTATTCGGTTTCGCAGATCAGCCAGATTGTGGAAAGTAACGATGTGAAAATACTCAGCTTCTTTATCGATCGTAAACCCGGGGCGAATGTTCTGGATGTGATATTAAAACTTGACTCAGAAGAGCTGTCCGGAGTTGTTCAGTCACTGATGCGTTACGATTATAATGTGAAAGCCATTTACCAGGATCGGTCGATGTTGAATGACCTGTACAAGGATCGTTTCGACCAGTTTATGAAATTTATGAATATTTAAATCCATTATAATAGTGAAAGTTGCAGTATTTGGTACGCTGGTTTCCACTGATTTTGTTCCTGTTTTGCAGGAGTTTTTTGCCTTTTTGCGCTCAAAAAATATCGAAGTACAATTATACAAGCCTTTTTATTCTCACCTGGTTGAAGAGTTGAACAGTTCGACGTATTACACCTCGTTTTTTCATTCGTATTCCGATTTTGATCCCGACAATGATTTTATTTTTAGTGTTGGGGGCGATGGAACATTTCTGCAGTCGGTGTTGAATATCCGTAATTTTGATATCCCGGTAATTGGATTGAATGGCGGCCGTTTAGGATTTCTGGCCGATATTTCAGAAGACCAGATGCATAATGCGCTCGAAAGTATTTTTAATAATAACTATAAAATCGTGGAGCGTTCGATGCTGGAGATTGAGTTCTCGAATCAGGAAAATCTGGATTTTAATTATGCATTGAATGAAATGACGGTGTTGAAAACGGATAACTCATCAATGTTGAATGTTACAGCGCGTGTTAACGGAGAGTTTCTGAATAATTACTGGGCCGATGGTTTGATTATTGCCACACCAACCGGCTCAACAGCGTACTCTTTAAGCGTTGGCGGGCCAATTATAACACCTAATTCGGCCAACTTTGTAATTACACCGCTGGCACCACATAACTTAACGATACGTCCGATTGTAGTACCTGATACCTGCGAAATTGAACTTACCGTTGAAGGCCGTGGAACCAATTATCTGACTTCGCTCGATTCGCGTTCGTTTGCCGTTGAGTTTTCTACAAAAATAAAGGTGAAAAAAGCCGGGTTTAAACTCAAAACACTTCAACTGCCCGAGCAGCCCTTTTTTAATACCTTACGCAATAAGCTAATGTGGGGAATGGACCGCAGGAACTACATTTCATAGGCCTACTTAACAATTTTTAATCTTTGTTTCGGTTTTATAATAACAAAGGGGCATGTTATTTTTAGAATTATATTACTTTTGTAGCTTTTGAAAGCAAAAGATAAAACGTTTTTATACGTTTAAGTTCATTGATATTCAGTTTGTTATGAGTTTGATTTTTGTTCGTCGATTTGTGTGTTTTATAACTTTTCAGGATAGAAAAACCACAGGTGAAACCAACAGCAATCTTTTCATTTCAAAATGAAGAAAATGATAAAAATAACATGTCTGAAACCATTGTTAAATAAACGAAATTGAATACCAAGATGAGGAAATTATTATTGGTGTTTGTTACAGTTTTGCTGACTGTTTCAGTACATGCACAAAAAACAGCTGACATCGGAATCTGGGGAGGTACATTAACATCGGTACATGGCGACATGGATGAAGATGCCCCGTTTCAATCGTTCAATTTAAATTTTGGAGCTTATTTCAGGTATAATTTTAATGCCCGCGTAGCCATGCGCGCCATGTTTCTGACCGGCACCTTTGCCAGCGAAGGAACAGTAGAGAGTGCACCATGGGAGTTTGATAAATCGGTACAGGATATAACTTTGCAGGCAGAAATTAATTATCTGAGGTATATTTTGGGTAAGCAAAAACTTCGGTTTAGTCCGTATGTAACTTTCGGAATTGGGGTGGCTTATTTTCCGTACACCTTAACAGTAGGGCAGCTTGCTACCGATCCTGGAGGGCCGTCCGGTATTATGGGGTTTAATCCCGATCATCCGGAGCTAAATGGTGAAGTTGTTGGCGACTACGAAGAATCCTTAACAACGCTTACCATTCCGTTTGGAATGGGTTTTAAATATACCATTGGCGAGCGTTTGGGAGTAGGAGTAGAATACCAGATGCGCAAATATATGAGCGATAAATTGGATGATTTGGATGATCCGCTGGCATATGTAAAAGAAGGAGGATTAGGCGAAATCGTAACATATAATGATGGTTCGCATAATAACGACTGGGCAGGATATTTGGGGGTACATCTCACATATATGATTTTTATAGGCAAAAAGGCTTGTCCGGCCTACGATGCTAAAAATTGGTGATGAAAACAGTTGACAGATTAGATAGCAATAATATACCAAAGCATATTGCCATTATTATGGATGGCAACGGAAGGTGGGCCGCTAAACAAGGCAAACCCCGGGTTATGGGACACGAGAATGGCGTTGAGTCTGTTCGTTCCGTGGTTGAGGGAGCCGGCGAAATTGGCGTAAAACACCTCACTCTTTATGCATTTTCTACCGAAAACTGGGACCGCCCAAAAGAAGAAGTGGAAGCACTTTTGGCACTTTTGGTGCATGCCATTGAGACCGAAACAACGGAGCTAAACAAAAACAATGTACGGCTAAGCGTTATCGGATGTGTTGATGTGATGCCCGAAAATGTGCAGGCGAAACTTCAGGGTTGTGTTGATGCATTAAAAGATAATACCGGGTTGAACCTGGTGCTGGCGTTAAGTTACAGCGGAAGATGGGATGTGCTTAATGCCGTAAAAAAACTGGCCGATGATTTGGCTAATAACAAGATTACACAAGAAAAAATAAATAACGAACTGTTCCAAGATTATTTGTCTACCTCGGAATTACCCGATCCGGAGCTAATGATAAGAACCAGCGGCGAATATCGGATTAGTAACTTTCTGTTGTGGCAGATAGCTTACTCTGAGTTGTATTTTACGAACAAATTATGGCCCGATTTTAGAAAAGACGATTTATTTGAAGCCATTATTGATTATCAGAACAGAGAGAGAAGATTTGGAAAAACAAGTGAACAGTTAACGAGCTAATTTTATGACTAGAATCAAAAGACCATTAGTCGCCTTTTTATTCCTTTTTGTAGCGTTTGTGCCACAGCTTTTTGCACAAGAAGCTGATAGTACAAACTTTTCAATCTACTATTCGAGCGCACGCAAGTATACAATTGCCGATGTGCAGGTTTCAGGAATCCGCTATCTGGATAAAAATGTGCTTATCCAGCTGTCGGGTTTAAAAGTAGGTGATGAAGTAATGGTGCCGGGAGATGCAATAACTCTTGCGATAAAAAAGCTTTGGCAACAAGGCTTGTTTTCTGATGTGAAAATACAGGCAACCAAAATCATCGGAAACCAGATTTGGTTGGATATTTTCCTTCAGGAACGGCCTCGTTTGGGTGATGTGAATTTTTATGGTGTTTCAAAATCGGAAAAGGACGACATTACCGAAAAGGTTTTACTCTTGCGGGGAAGTCAGATCACCGATCACCAGGTAAACAGTGCCGAACGTACCATTATGAATATTTTCCACGGAAAGGGTTTCCTTAACACCGAGGTTAACATTGTTCAGCGCGACGATACCACCCAAAACAACAGCGTAATCCTGGATATTTATGTTGACAAAAAAGAAAAGGTAAAGGTTAATAATATCGACATTAATGGCAACGAGGCACTTTCGGATATTACACTTGAACGCGCCATGAAGAAGACAAACGAAAAATCGTTGCGAAATTTCTTTAAAACCAAAAAATTCCTTCAGGAAGAATACGACAAAGATCAGGCGAACATAATCGATAAATACAACGAAAAAGGTTATCGCGATGCGATTATTCTTGACGATTCGGTTTACCAGGTAGAAGTCGGGCGAAAAAACAAACCACGGGTTAATATCGATTTAAACGTTGAAGAAGGCGATAAATACTACTTTGGTAATATTCGCTGGGTGGGTAACACTGTTTATCCTTCCGATTATCTCGATTTGCGTCTGGGAATTAAAAAGGGAGACGTATTTAACCAAAAGATATTGGATAAACGCCTGTTCGATAACGAAGAAGGTTTGAATAATCTTTATCTCGACAGAGGTTATCTGTTTTTTGATCTCAATCCTGTAGAGGTGAATGTTGACGGCGATACTATCAATTATGAAATGCGTATTGTCGAAGGTGAACAGGCAACAATTAATGAAGTGCGTATTGTGGGTAACACTAAAACTCACGAACATGTTGCACGTCGCGAGCTTCGTACATATCCCGGAGATTTGTTCAGTAAAACATTGCTGATGCGTTCGTACAGGGAATTGGCGCAGCTCGGACACTTCGATCCGGAAGCCATTAACCCCGATGTACAGCCTCACCCCGAAGATGGAACAGTAGACATTGAATATCAACTTCAGGAAAAAGCAAACGACCAGATCGAGCTTTCCGGTGGTTGGGGAGCCGGTATGTTTGTTGGATCGGTTGGTTTGAAATTTGCCAACTTCTCGGTTCGTAACATCTTTAATAAAGAAGCCTGGCGACCGCTGCCTACCGGCGATGGTCAAACACTGAGTTTACGTTATCAAACAAGCGGTAAGTATTATCGTACCGTAAGTTTGTCGTTTATTGAGCCATGGTTAGGTGGTAAAAAGCCTAATTCATTCTCGGTATCGTTATCGCACTCGCGAATTAATTATAGCGCCAACCGATATACGCAACGATATAATCCATACGGTTATGGCAGTAACTATGGTTATTCTCCTTATGGATATGGTGGTGGTTATGGAGGCGGCTATTCTCCTTATGGTTATGGTTACTCTCCTTACGGTTACGGTGGTTATAATTCATACCCGCAATACCAGTATAACTACGATTCGGAAAATGACAACGAAGATGATGATCAGATCTGGGAAACCACAGCATTGGCTTTAGGTTACGGATATCGTTTATCGTGGCCTGATGACTACTTTACTGTTTATCACGAATTATCGCTGGAGCATTATAACCTGAGAAACATGGGACAAATGTTCTACTTTATGGCCGACGAAAATGGCCAGGTAAACGGAACATTTAATAACCTGAGTTTTAAAACGGTTTTCGGACGTAGTTCGGTTGATAACCCACTTTACTCGCGAAGAGGTTCAAATCTGTCACTGGCTTTAAAAATGACACCACCTTATTCGTTGTTTAATGGTAAAGATTATACCGATGAGAGTATTACAAATGACGAGCGATACAAATGGATTGAATACCATAAATGGTTGTTTAAGGGAGATTGGTACACTCCATTAACAAACCCAGGCGGAGAACATACACTGGTGTTAAGAACTGCACTTGAGATGGGATTCCTTGGCTATTTCGATTCAGGTCGTAAATCACCTTTCGAAGGCTTTATTGTTGGTGGATCTGGTATGTCGGGATACAATATTTATGGTACAGATTATATTGCACTGCGTGGTTATAAGGATTACAGTTTGAGTCCACGAAACGGTTCGAATATGTATTCTAAGTTCACTACCGAACTTCGTTTCCCGATTACTTTGAAACCGAGTGCTACCATTTATGCACTTGCTTTCATGGAGGCAGGTAACGCCGGAATCAGTTTCCAGAATTACGTACCGTTTAAATTGCACCGTTCAGCCGGTGTTGGTGTACGTATCTTCCTGCCAATGTTTGGTTTAATGGGAATCGACTGGGGATATGGATTTGACGAAGTACCGGGTGTTGCAGATGCTGCAGGTAGCCAGTTCCACTTCGTAATTGGTCAACAATTCTAGCAGAAAATAGCTTTGGCATAAAATATGATAGACAAAAACCAGTTTAACTAAAAAAGAATTTGCCATGAAGAAAATTATTTTATCAATTGCAGTAATATTTTCAGTAACGTTATTTGCAAACGCTCAAAAATTCGCGTTTATCGATTCTGAATACATTATGGAAAACATTCCATCGTTTAACGCTGCTCAGGAGCAACTGAATCAGTTGTCGTCGCAATACCAAAAGGAACTGGAATCGATGCATGCTGAAATTGAACAAATGTACCAGGATTTTCAGGCCGAGAGTGTACTCCTGTCTGAAGACATGAAACGCAAACGCGAGGATGTGATTATTACTAAAGAAAAAGATTATAAAACATTGCAACGTAAGTATTTCGGACCAAGTGGCGACCTTTTCAAAAAACGTCAGGGATTGATTAAACCTATTCAGGACGACATCTTTAACGCCGTTCAGGAATTAGCTACCGATGGTAGCTATGCCGTGATTTTTGATAAGGCCGGCGATGCTACTTTATTTTATACCAATCCACGTTACGATCTGAGCGATGAAGTGCTTAGAAAACTGGGGTATAAATAAATAGATAATTCGGTTTTAAAATAGAACGATTCAATCAAAACGAGCATGGTATCAGATATGTCTTTGATGATTGTTATAACTCATGCGAGTTACATACGATACAAAAGAAAATAAACCATTTTAATCGTATGAAATCAATTGTTCATTTTAACTGATAATTGGTATTAAATACTATATTTGCAAGCAAAAATTAAGACCACATTGATTATGAGAAATTTAATGAAATTAATGGCAGTGCTAATGTTCACTGTAGCATCATATACTGCTGCCAATGCTCAATCTTTAAAATTTGGCCACATCGATCTGCAGGCGTTAGTTCAGGTTATGCCGGAAAGAACTGCTGCTGAAGCCGAGTTCAATACCTTCCAGGGTGAATTAGAAGAAATTCTAGGTGAAATGCAAAAAGACTACCAGGGAAAATTAGCCGAATTTGAGGCAATGGGAGAAGAGGTTTCGGATATTAAAAGAAATGCAAAGATCGCCGAAATTCAGGATGTACAACAACGTATCCAGAATTACCAGGTTACTGCACAACAACAGGTGCAACAAAAACAAGCCGAGCTTTTAGGACCTGTTTTTGATAAAGCTGAAAAAGCAATTGAAGAAGTAGCCAAAGAGCAAGGTCTGATTTACGTTTTTGATTCAGGTGCTGGAAACAGAACTATCCTTTACAAGTCGAACCAAAGCGTTGACGTTTTACCTCTGGTAAAAACTAAATTGGGTATTCAGTAAGAAATTGATTTACTACAATATTGAAAACCGCTTGTCGAAAGATAAGCGGTTTTTTTATGCGCTTTTCTTTTTAAACATATTGGATTGGTAGGAGATAAAAACTATATTTATTGATCTCAAAAATCCTGACAGCGGGTTGTTCAGAAAAAAAACGGAACGTTATAAAAACCAGATATCTAACTAAAATAAACATATGAAGGCAGCGAAGATAAACAAGGAAAATAATAAAAAGGAGCGGATAGAAAATACCAAGCTTTTTGAAATAGCCTGGGAAGTCTGCAACCAGGTTGGTGGAATTTACACCGTTATTCGCTCTAAAGTACCATCGGTGATCGATAAGTGGGGGAATGAGAATTATTTCCTTATCGGGCCTTATTTTGCCGAGCAGGCTGCAGCACATTTCGATCCGGCAACCGATTACTCCACACCCATTGGTAAAGCGGTTTTGGAAATGCAGTCGCGCGGTTTCGAAGTGTATTACGGTCAGTGGATTGTCTCCGGTCGGCCGAATGTGATTCTTTTTAATCCTTATTCGATTTACGACAAGCTTGGTGAAATAAAGTACTATTTGTTTCAGGATTACAATATTTCTATTCCCGATGGGGATGAGTTGCTGGATAAAGTAGCAGCTTTTGGATTTCAGGTGAAAGAGTTTTTCCATTATCTGTGTGGAAGCGATTTCTGTAACGATAATATTATCGCTCACTTTCACGAGTGGATGGCCGGTTTACCAATACCCGGGATCCGAAAATCGAACCTGAACATAAAAACGGTATTTACCACTCACGCAACATTGCTGGGCCGTTACCTGGCCATGAACGATCAGGAATTTTACAGTCATTTACCATTTTACAATTGGGAGGTAGAAGCCAATAAGTTTAATGTAGCGCCCATCGCTAATATCGAACGGGCATCGGCGCACGGAGCTCATGTCTTTACCACGGTAAGTGAAGTTACAGCGCGAGAGTGTACTCATTTGTTGGGCCGGACACCGGATTTGATCCTACCAAATGGATTGAACATTGAACGATTTGAGGCTATACACGAAGTGCAAAACCAACACGTTCAGGTAAAGAAACAAATCCATGAGTTTGTAATGGGGCACTTTTTCCAAAGCTATTCATTCGATCTGGATAAAACCTTATATTTCTTTACATCGGGGCGCTACGAGTACCAAAACAAGGGTTACGATTTAACGCTTGAGGCACTGGCCCGTTTAAACTGGAAAATGCAGCAGGCAGGGACGGATATGACGGTGGTTTCTTTCTTTATTACAAAACGCCCGTTCTATTCATTTAACCCTGAGGTGTTACAATCCAAGGCTCAGATTGAAGATGTTGGCCGTGTGGTTGAAGAAATTCAACGACAGGTGGGCGATAGGCTCTACAAGGAAATTACAACGATTACGGGTCAATATGAGTTCCCCGACTTAAGGGCTTTGGTTGACGATTACCTGCGATTAAAATTGCGACGTAACGTACAAAGTTGGAAGACCCAGAATTTGCCAAAAGTAGTTACGCACCAGTTGGTTGACGATGCTAAAGATGAAATCTTAAACTTCCTGCGTACCTCAAACCTGGTGAATAACCGACATGATAAAGTAAAAATTGTATATCACCCGGATTTTATTGCCACAACGAACCCGTTGTTTAAAATGGATTATACACAGTTTGTGCGTGGTTGTCACCTGGGAATTTTCCCGAGTATGTACGAACCATGGGGTTATACACCTCTTGAATGTTTAGCCAGTGGTTTGCCATCGATAACCAGTAATCTGGCCGGATTTGGCGATTATGTGGTGAATAATATTGAAGATCACGATAACAAAGGAATGTTTATTATTGACCGTACAGATGGTAATTTCAACCGGGCAGCCGAAGAGTTGGCAAACATGTTGTTCGAGTTTGTAAACTTATCGCGCCGCGACCGGATTGCATTACGTTATCGTTGCGAGGAGGCGGCTATGCATTTCGACTGGTCGAACCTGGGTAAATTTTATGACGAAGCTTATAAACTGGTTTCCGAACGCTAAATTTTAACGAATTAGATGTTATGAAATTCTCTCCGATTGGAGTTTTTGATTCCGGGTATGGCGGGTTAACCGTTCTGAAAGAGTTGATAAAAACGATGCCCGAATACGACTTTTTATACCTTGGCGACAACGCCCGCACACCATATGGAACCCGTTCGTTTGATGTGGTGTACGATTATACGCTGCAGGCCGTAAAATATTTGTTTGCGCAGGGATGTCCCCTTGTGATAATTGCCTGTAATACCGCCTCGGCAAAGGCTTTGCGCAATATCCAAATGTTGGATTTGCCACGCATAGCTCCCGATAATCGAGTGTTGGGGGTAATCCGTCCGAGCGTTGAAAAGGTAGCTGAAATTACGCAGATTGGACACGTTGGCGTTTTGGGAACTGTTGGTACAGTGGCCTCGGAGTCTTACCCGATTGAACTGGAAAAGTGGTCGGAAGGACATGTGAAGTCAACCGTTCAGGAAGCTTGCCCCATGTGGGTGCCATTGGTGGAGAATAATGAAATTGAAAATCCTGGTGCCGATTATTTTGTTAAGAAAAATATCGACTCGGTATTTCAGAAAGATAATTCTTTAGATACTCTTATTCTGGGGTGTACGCATTATCCGTTGCTTATTGATGTGATTAAAAAGTATGTGCCGGAAAATGTAAATATTCTAACACAGGGAGCCATTGTCGCCGAGAAACTGGTTGATTATTTGCAGCGCCATCCAGAAATGGAACAACGCTTAACGAAAGGAGGCAGTTTGGAATACCAGACCACCGAATCGGCTGCCACTTTCGAAAGCAAAGCAGCCTTATTTATGGGTAGTGAGGTGAACGCTAAAACGGTTCACCTTTAAATCAAGTCTTAGATTCTAATCAACGTCATTCCGTACTTGTTTCGGAATCTCAATCACAACTAATAGATGCTGAAATAAATTCAGCATGAAATAATGAAATAGTATGAGTGAATTAAATTAGATGGATTTTATTTCTGTAATTCCGTAATATACGATTTTACAAAGCTGTCCATCACTGCAAATTGTTCTTCCATACTTTGCAGTAACTTGTATTGTGCACGGGCACGCACCAAATTATGATCGGTCGATTTGGTTTTGTAATAATTATCCCCGTCAATATAATCCATCAGGAACCGTAACACCTGCTCATAAGTAATATATCGGGCTGAAAATGCCAGGTATTCAATTTCTTTCGGGCTTAAAAATGTGGCTGTTTCTTCCATATATCCTTTGGCAAAAGCCTTAAAGATTTCCATATCCATCGAAACATTATCGAGGTTTTTATCGTCTTCCAGCCCGGTGTTGGTATAAGTACGCATGGCATCGCCAAAATCATTTAAAACGGTACTGCTTAGTACGGTGTCTAAATCGATCACACAAAGTACTTCGCCTTTTTTGTCGAATAGAATGTTATTTATTTTGGTGTCGTTATGGCTGATGCGCGTTGGAATCGTGCCGTTTTCTACTAATTCCCAAAAAGCTAACATTTCCGCTTTTCTGCTTTCAATCCACGAAATTTCTTCGCTTACCTTTTCTTTTCTTCCAACAGGATCTTTTGTCAGCACTTCGTCCCACTGTTTATAACGATAACGTATATCGTGAAATCCGGGAAGAATATTCACAAGCGGTTCTTTTAAATCGGCCACCAGCGATTGGAATTTGCCAATTCCTTTTCCTCCTGCATAGGCCAGCTCCGGTGTTTTTGCAGCTTCGTAAGCAATAGTGTCTTCTATAAATAGACAAACTGCCCAGTATTCCTTTTCGTTGTCCAGAAAATACAGCTTCCCATCTGTTGCGGGAATGATAGTCATTGCCTCGCGCAACGGATCGCCGCCGGTATCAACAACTTTCTTTTTAATGTGGGTGCAAACTTTTTGAATATTCTCCATCATCGCGGGGATGGGAGAGAAGATGTTCTTGTTTTTGCGCTGCAGAATATATTTAGGCCCGCCATTTTTGGTGGTGATAATAAAAGTATCGTTTATAAAACCCTCGCCCAGTGGTTCTATGTTTTCAATTTCGGCCTCGAGTTGAAAGTGTTGTGCAATTGTCGTCAGATTAGTCATCTTGGTTTAGCTATTGTTAGAAAACGAAGTCGGAAAATTATGGTTTCCGACTTCTTGTTTTATATAATTGTACTTTTTACCAGATTTTCTCCGGGTAAACGCCTTCTTCAATTAAGGCTTTAATTTTATTCACCACAATTGGTTTATCCTCTTTGTAGGTAACGCCAAACCAGGGTGAGTTGGCTTCCAGCACTTTTACTTCCACCTCGTTGTCACCGATCATTTCGAAAACTACTGAAGGAATGTACATTTCCGATTTTGGCTTGTCGATCTCGGTTTTAAGGAATTGTACAAATTTGCTTTCCAGCGCCTTGAAAATGGATGGGTGAAAACCCCAAAAATTCATCGATACTCTTTCGTTACCTGTTAAAGGAGTTTCAGATCCATCTTCCGCAATGGTAACAGCAGCATCTTCTTTTTTGAATATGTTGTGTGTTTCAACAATCTTTACCAGGTTGTCGTTTTCATTTACAGTGCACATACCCCGCGAAACCGATCCGTGTTCCGACAAGGTGTTTTTAAGTTGGTAACCGATCATTGAAAAAGTTTGTTCCTGCACCGAATTGTTCAGAAAGTCGGCCATAATCTGGTAAGCTCCTTCTCCATAAAAATCGTCGGCATTTATGGCACAAAAAGGCTCGTTAATTACATCTTTGGCAACCAAAATTGCATGTGCCGTTCCCCATGGTTTTTCACGTCCTTCGGGCAGGGTAAATCCTTCAGGCAGGTTGTCCAGTTCCTGAAAAACATATTCCACATCAATTTTGCCCTTTAATTTGGCTTCAAACTTTTCTTTAAACGCATCGGCAAAACTTTCGCGAATAACAAAAACTACTTTGCCAAAACCGGCTCGAATAGCGTCGAAAATGGTGTAGTCGATAATAGCTTCTCCATTTGGGCCAACAGGTTCAACTTGTTTAAGGCCTCCAAAACGACTTCCCATTCCGGCAGCCAGTATGAGTAAGGTTGGTTTCATATTTCTAATTTTTGGTTCTTATTTATATTTTCTTCAGACTTCAGATTTCTGTCTCCCGACTTCTGTCTTTGTGCTTTCTTCTTTATTTATACCAGCTCGAATACATATGATAGGCATTTGCAATTCGTTCCACCTCGCCATGTAACAGCTCAGGGCTGATATCTTTAACTTTTTTAGCCGGAACGCCTGCATAAACACTGCCCGATTCAACACGTGTATTTTTGGTAACCACCGAGCCGGCAGCAATTATCGAATTGCTTTCAACAATTGCATTGTCAAGTACAACAGCGTTCATGCCAATCATTACGTTGTCCTTAATGGTGCAGCCATGAACGATGGCTCCGTGCGCGATGGTCACGTTGTTCCCAATATTGGTAGGGCTTTTCTGGTAGGTAGCGTGTATGGTAGCGTTGTCCTGCACATTGGTGTTGTTACCTATTTTTATGTAATGAACATCGCCACGAATTACAGCGCTGTACCAAATACTGCAGTTATCGCCTATTTCCACATCTCCAATAAGTGTTGCTGTTTCAGCCAGGAAACAGTCTTTTCCAATTTTAGGAGTCTTATCTTTTAGTTCTTTTATAATTGCCATTATCTGAATTGGTTTTAAATTGATTACAAAAATAAGAAAACCCAAAAACTATCACAGATGTCATCGAAATCTTGTTAAATAATGGTTACATTTGTTACAAGATTCTTCGATCGACCTTGATGAAAACCGGTTCTAAAATTATGATTTAGTAGTTTTGGAGTCGTTTTTTTTATGAATTATACAGACTTAAAAGAAAATTATTAAAATTTGAAATTTGGGGTTGATAAATTGTCAACCGTTTTTTTTCGAAATTGAAATCAAATATTTTTTAGAGATGAAAGAAACTAAAGTTATCGAACTGGAAGAAGTTGCCATTAGGTTTTCCGGCGATTCCGGCGATGGAATGCAGCTTACGGGAACCTTGTTCTCCGACACAACAGCACTTCTTGGAAATGATATTTCCACCTTTCCGGATTATCCATCCGAAATTCGTGCACCGCAGGGAACAGTAGGGGGTGTATCAGGTTTTCAGGTACAATTTGGAAAAAAACAAGTGAATACCCCGGGAGATAATGCCAATGTGTTGGTTGCCATGAATCCGGCTGCCATTAAGGCAAATGCGCGCTTTTTAGAGCCCGGTGGTACTATTATATACGATTCTGATTCGTTTACTGAAAAGAACCTCAAGAAGGCAAACTTTGAAACCGATGATCCTTTCGCGGAATGTAACCTCCAGGATTTCTTTAAGATCCCGGTGCCAATTTCAAGTCTTACACAAGAAGGGCTGAAGGATTTTGGTCTGGATAACAAAAGTGTATTGCGAAGCAAAAACATGTTTGCTTTAGGTTTGGTATGCTGGATGTTTAATCGCCCGCTGGATTACGTTGAGGAATTTGTAAAAAATAAATTCAGGAAAAAACCGGTTGTTGTTGAATCGAACATTAAAGTGTTACACGATGGTTATAACTACGGTTTAACCATGCAGCATATGACGCCAAGTTATCTGGTGCATCCGGCAGAAATTGAAAACGGTACTTACCGAAATATAAATGGTAACCATGCTACGGCTTGGGGCCTTTTAGCGGCCGCTGAAAAATCGGGGTTGGAGCTGTTTTTGGGATCATACCCAATTACTCCTGCAACTGATATTTTAACCGCATTGTCAGAGCGAAAAGACCTGGGCGTAAAAACATTCCAGGCCGAAGATGAAATTGCAGGTATCTGCTCAGCTATCGGTGCTTCGTTTGCCGGCGATCTTGCCGTTACTACCACTTCAGGTCCGGGATTGGCATTAAAAGGTGAGGCAATTGGTTTGGCTGTTATGGCCGAATTGCCGCTGGTAATTGTAAACGTTCAGCGTGGTGGCCCGTCAACCGGCCTGCCAACAAAAACCGAGCAATCGGATTTGATGCAGGCCTTATACGGACGTAACGGCGAAAGCCCGGTTGTGGTTTTGGCAGCCAGCACACCGTCTGATTGTTTCCATTATGCTTATATGTCGGCAAAAATTGCCCTGGAAAGAATGGTTCCGGTTATTTTGCTAACCGATGGTTTCTTAGGAAACGGTAGCGAGCCCTGGAAAATTCCTGCAATGGCCGATTTACCGACTATTACTCCACGAATTGCGAACGACAGCGAAGAATTCATGGCTTATAAACGCGATGTGGCAACGTTGGCACGCGAGTGGGCATTTCCTGGAATGGCAGGTTTTGAGCACCGAATTGGTGGATTAGAAAAGAACATAACCGGTACCGTAAGTCACGATCCGGAAAACCACCAGGTAAACAGTGAGATCAGGGAAGAAAAAGTTCAGCGCGTTGTTGACATGATCCCAGAACTGGAGATTTGTGGCGACGAAGACGGAGGAGATGTTCTTGTTGTAAGCTGGGGAGGAACTTTTGGCCATACAGCCAGCACTGTTCGCGAATTGCGTTTGGCGGGTAAGAATGTTAGTCTGGCTCATTTTAACTACATTAAGCCGCTTCCAAAAAATACAAAAGAGGTATTCAGCAAGTTCAAAAAGATTATTGTTTGTGAGCTGAATCTTGGACAGTTTGCAGCCTATTTGCGTAACGAGTTGCCTGAGTTCAACTATTACCAGGCCAACAAACTAAAGGGACTACCTTTTACCGTTAGCGAATTAAAAGAAAGTATTACTAAACTTTTGGAGGACTAAGCAATGACTGATGTAAAATATACAATTAAAGACTTTAAAAGCGAGAACGAAGTACGTTGGTGTGCGGGGTGTGGCGACTTTGCCATTATTAATGCCGTACAGCGTACCATGGCCGGAATGGGCATTCCGAAAGAGAAATTTGCCGTAATTTCGGGTATTGGTTGTTCTTCGCGTTTCCCCTATTATATGAGTACTTTTGGTTTCCACACCATTCACGGCCGGGCAACGGCAGTTGCATCGGGTGTGAAAGCTGCCAACCCTGAACTGAGTGTTTGGGTAATGACCGGTGATGGTGACTCAATGGCCATTGGTGGTAACCACTTTATTCACCTGATTAGAAGAAATATTGATTTGAATGTGGTGCTGTTTAATAACCGTATTTATGGTTTGACCAAAGGGCAGTACTCTCCAACATCCGATCGTGGATTTGTTAGTAAAACTTCGCCATTCGGAACTGTTGAAGATCCGTTTGTTCCCGGACAATTGGTGATAGGAGCCCGTGGTTCATTCTATGCCCGTTCAATTGACGGAAACCTGAAACTGAGTCAGTCGATCTTCGAAAAAGCTGCAGAGCATAAAGGAACATCTGTAGTTGAGGTACTTCAAAACTGTGTGATCTTTAACAACGGTATTCACAACGCGATTACCGATCCTAATCACCGTGCCGACCGGCAACTGGTTCTTGAACATGGTAAACCAATGTTGTTTGGAGCTGAAAACGAAAAAGGTTTGGTATTCGAGAATGGCAAACTGAAAGTAGTTAAGATTGGTGAAAACGGAGTAACGGAAGCTGACATTATGGTTCACGATGCAATGGAAGTTGATCCAACACTGCATTTGGCGTTAATCAATATGGCTTTGCCCGATTTCCCGGTTGCATTTGGTGTAATTCGTGCAGTGCCTGCTCCTGTTTACGATGTGGAAATGGAAGCACAAATTAAAGAAGTACAGCAAACACGTAAAGTAAGTTGTGTAGATGAGTTATTAAACTCAGGAAATACCTGGGACGTAACCGGAAATCCGAACGGATCGAATAAAAAATGTATTTAGCATTTAATTCAAAATAATGAAAGGCTCTGCAGTTTTGCAGGGCCTTTTTTGTTACTTTGTTGACCTAAATATGATATGTAGATTAACTATTCAAAAATACTAAACCTATGAATCGACTCAACTATCTTTTAAATTTTATTCTGCTTGGTTTGCTGGTTTTAAGCCAGTCGTGCTGTACCAAACCTGCCGCAGAAAATGCTACTTCAACACATGTTTTATGGTACGATAAACCAGCCACCTTTTTCGAAGAAAGCCTTGTGCTCGGAAACGGAAAAATGGGAGCTTCTGTTTTTGGAGGTGTGGAGTCGGATAAAATTTATTTAAACGATATAACACTTTGGTCGGGAGAGCCGGTTGATCCTTATATGAATCCCGAGGCATACAAATATGTGCCAAAAATACGGGAAGCACTGGCTAATGAGAATTACGAGTTGGCGGATGAATTGAATCATAACTTAATGGGGAAATATTCTCAATCGTACGCGCCACTGGGTACTTTGTTTTTGGATTTTCAGTACAACGGGAATGTGGAAAATTACCATCGCGAGCTGGATATCGATAAGGCCGTTTCAACAATATCGTACCAGGTGGATGGTGTTACTTATAAACGTGAGTATTTTGTTTCGTATCCCGATCAGGTTATGGTAGTGAAACTAAGCGCCGATAAAAAAGATGCGTTGAACTTTGCTGTTAAGTTCGACAGCCAGTTGCATTTCAATACTACGGCAGACGAAGATGTATTAAAGGTGGAAGGATATGCGCCTTATCAGGCGTTGCCAAATTACCATGCTGGAGATGAGGAACCAATTAAATTTGATGAAAACCGAGGGACCCACTTTTCAACTTATATGAAAGTGGAGAGTGACAGTGGTAATTCCATGTATACGGATAGCGTCTTAACGGTTTCGGGGGCGAGTGAAGCGGTTCTTTATGTTTCAATAGCCACCAGTTTTAATGGCTTTGATAAAGATCCTGCCAAAGAAGGTTTGGACAACAAAGCCATTGCGCAAAAACAGTTGAATGAAGCGGATAAAAAAGGAGTTGACGAAATTGAAGAAGCACATATTGCCGATTACAACGCGTTAATGAAACGCGTTCAGCTCGATTTGGGCGAAACAACAGCACCCGAACTTCCTACCGACGAACGATTAAAAAGATATTTTAGTGGAGCAGAAGATAAAAACCTGGAAGTGCTGTATTTCCAGTACGGACGCTATTTGCTGATTGCCAGCTCGCGAACCGAAGGTGTGCCGGCCAACCTGCAGGGGCTTTGGAACCCGCATCTTCAACCGCCATGGAGCAGTAATTACACTATGAATATTAACGTCGAGGAAAATTACTGGATGGCTGAAACCGGCAACCTGAGCGAAATGCACCGCCCCCTGTTGTCATTTATTGGCAATGTGGCAAAAACCGGAGCTATCACGGCAAAAACATTTTATGGTGTTGATAAGGGCTGGGTATCCTGTCATAATTCAGATATCTGGGCCATGAGCAATCCTGTTGGAGGTTTTGGCGAGGGCGATCCGGTGTGGGCATGCTGGAATATGAGCGGACCGTGGTTGTCGACTCATTTGTGGGAACACTACCAGTTTACCCAGGATGTTGATTTCCTGAAAAACGAAGGTTATCCATTGATGAAAGGTGCAGCTGAATTTTGTTTAAACTGGATGGTTGAAGATAAAAATGGCAATTTGATCACTTCGCCGTCTACCTCGCCCGAGAACAAATATATAACCGATAAAGGTTATCGCGGAGCTACTCTATATGGTGGAACAGCCGACCTTGCGATGATCAGAGAATGTTTTTTACAGACCATTCAGGCTTCGAAAGTTCTGAATGTAGATGATGAGTTCAGGACTGAGATGGAACTGGCTTTGGCAAAAATGTATCCTTACCAGATAGGGAAAAAGGGCAACCTGCAGGAGTGGTATTACGATTGGGAAGATGCCGAACCGAAACACCGTCACCAGTCGCATTTGTTTGGTTTGCATCCGGGCAACCATATCACTCCTGACGAAACTCCGGAGTTGGCTGAAGCCTGCAAAACAACGCTCGAAATAAAGGGTGATGAAACAACGGGCTGGTCGAAAGGCTGGCGTATAAACCTGTGGGCGCGTTTGCTCGACGGTAACCACGCCTATAAAATGTACCGAGAATTACTGAGTTATGTCGATCCGTCAGGTACCGAAACACAATACAGTAAGGGTGGGGGAACTTACCCGAATTTGTTCGATGCACATCCGCCATTCCAAATTGACGGCAACTTTGGAGGCTCGGCAGGAGTTGTCGAAATGTTGATGCAGTCGCATCAAGACCGTATCGATTTATTACCTGCTTTACCCGACGCATGGCCGACTGGTTCCATTAGCGGAATTTGTGCACGTGGCGGTTATGAAATTTCAATGAACTGGAGCGAAGGAAAATTAAATACCGTTACTATTTTTGCCAAAGCCGGCGGCAGTACAAAGCTGGTTTGCCAGGGAAAAGAAAAAGAAATTGATTTGGCAAAAGGAGAATCGCTTACATTTGAATGGTAAGATTATTTCATTTGAATCCTCCGTTTATATATTTTTATTATTGTAGAAGAAGTTACGCAGATGCATTTAGTGCTGTTTAAAAACCAACGTTTAAATAAGGCAGAGCATGCTTTAAATTGCGGAAGATACCTGGAGGCAATAAAACTTGGTCAAGCATTGGTAAATTCACGAAATAAGGAAATGAATTTCCGGGCCAACCGGCTGTGTGGATTAGCGCTTTACAAACGTAAGAAATACGAAGAAAGCCTGGAGTATCTGGAAAAGGCTTGCCGAACAGGAAACTACCGCCACGACTGGTACAGCCTGGCAATGGCTTTGGTTTTTGCCGGCAAATTGGAAAAGGCGGAAGAGGCATTTAAAAACATCTACCGTACCAATGTACAGCCTGGATATATGTATGCAGTGCCCGTTCCCGGGTTGCTATATCAATATATGAAGGCTTTAAAGAAAAAGCAGTTTGTTGATGCTGCCATTATACGCGCCAACGAGTTAAAGCAAATGTTTGTGGGCGTTGGACCGGATACCACGAAACAAGTGCAACGAGGATTACCCAATGTTACCACCTTTCTGGCAGACGTTGAGCCATTATTTGAACCGGAACGGTTTGTGTTGTGGAAAAGTGATTTCCGGATATAGTACTTGGTATTCCTGCAACATATTCTGGTAATAAGATCTGAATGGTTGGGGTATGCTGTCGAGGTGTCCCGAAATCTCGGAATCGGAGAGTTTTCCTGTCAGACAGGCCGGAATGATAATGTTTTATGGCAATACATGCGAGAGTATACATAATAATTGTGGGGGATTTACGGCTTTTGTCCGAAAAATATTTAAAAATAGATATTTCAGTTTTAAATTTAGCTATTATTTTGATAGTTAGTATTTTAATGCAGGCAAAGCACCTTGTTTTATTGGTTTCTTTTTAAATTTGATAGAATCAATTTCGATATTTTTAAAAAAACTAAATCAAAACTTTACAAAATCTTAGCATTATTATGAAAAGTCTAACTCTTTTAGCTGTGATTTTCATTGCATTTGCTTTTGTGGCCTGCACTGAAAAAGATCCTAATCCTGTGTTGACAATTGAAGGTGGCCAGATACAGGGTGTTGAAACCGAAGTAGAAGGAATTGTTGCATACAAAGGTGTTCCTTTTGCAGCTCCACCAGTTGGAGAATTACGTTGGACAGAACCACAACCGGTTGTTCCGTGGGAAGGTGTAAAAATTGCTGATACATACGGTGACGCTGCATCACAGACTACCTGGGACCCGGAAAGTTTTTATGGACGTGAATGGCAAGCCAGTGGTACAGCGCCGTTTACAGAAGATTGTCTTTACCTGAATATTTGGACTCCTGCAGCTGGTCAGGTTGATGAAAAATTACCTGTTGCAATGTGGATACATGGTGGCGGTTATCGTGAAGGTTTTTCATATGAACCGGAAATGGATGGCGGCGTTGACTATGCTTCAAGAGGGGTAATTTTAGTTCAGGTAACTTATCGTCTTGGTATATTGGGATTCTTTTCTCACCCATTATTATCAGCTGAAAGTCCGAACGGTGTTTCAGGAAATTATGGTGTAATGGACCAGGCTGCAGCATTAAAATGGATTCATGATAATATTGATCAGTTTGGTGGCGATCCTGATAACATTATGATTTTTGGTCAGAGTGCCGGAGGTGGAAGTGTTCAAACTTTGCTTGCTTCACCAAAATCAAGAGATTATGTTGCCAAGGCAATCAGTATGAGTGCTGGTGGATTAGGTGCTGGAAGAAGACCTTCAATGCCTTTTGATACCATTCAAAATAACAACAAAAAAATGATGGATTATTTTGACATCACCACACTTGACGAAATGCGTTCTCTTTCATTTGACTCGTTGACGACACTAGTCAACAAATATGGTGCAGAAACGCGTAGACGCGCATTTTTTAGCCCGGTTGTTGAAAACTACTTCTTAACCGGATCATTTTCAGAAATGGCTCAGGCCAATGAAATTCCCGATATTCCTTATATGTTTGGTTTTACTGCAAACGATATGAACGATATGACCAAAGCAGTAGCAGATTTCTGTTTATTGCGTGAAGAACAAAGTGATCAACCAGCTTATGCATATCTTTTCTCTCGTCAGCTTCCCGGAGACGAAAGTGGAGCTTTCCACTCCTCTGATTTGTGGTATGTGTTCCATTCGTTTAAACACAGTTGGAGACCATTTACAGCTGGCGATGAAGCTTTGAGTTTACACATGGTAGATTGCTGGACAAACTTTGCTAAATACGGTGATCCTAATGGTAAAGATGGTGGCGAGTGGACTCCATATACAAAAGGGACACCTGAATTTATGGTGTTTGATGCCGACGATACTGATGATATCAGTGCATTGACTGATAGCCCTAAATTTTTAGGTGGCGGTTTCCCAAGATAGTTTGAAGTTGAATTCTATATAGATGAAAGGCTCGGAATTAAATTTCCGGGCTTTTTTACTTTTAAATCAGAATGCTGATTGAATTAAGCAGTTTCATTTTGTACCAGTTGATGTTTTGACCCAGAATAAGTATTGGGGCGTATTCGATAAAAAAAGATAAAATACGGTTTTAGTTTTAGCCATTTTGGTTGAATGAAGGATTATTTCTAATCCTTTCAATCGGCAACACCGGCATGTCGTCCATATTCTGAAGGGCATTTATCAAACCAATTTTTTGGTAGTTGTTTAGGTCGTTAACGGTAATGCGGCAAACCGAAATTTTGTTTTCGGCAAGTAAACGGGCACGTTGTGTTCCGGGAAGCAGGGGAGTGTCGGGTGTCCACCATTTCTGACCATCGAAAAAAATAGGATTAGCAGTAAAACTGTCGGTAATACAATTGTTTTGTACGATGAGGATATCGTCGCAATCGCCGCGCAGCTCAAACAAATGCTGTAATTGTTCACGGTCGGTGTATTTGCTTCCGTATTCAATGTTGTTGTCTACAATCAGACGGATACTATCGATAGAACGATATTGGTGAGGCAGAAATTCGATCTTTTCCACCTGTTCGGCATAAACTACGCGGCAGCGGAAAAGCCCTTCTTTGCAGGTCTCCGGAATTAGAATTAGCTCTTCAAGCTTTAGCTTTGGCGCATTTGGAAAGTATTTCATCCGCGCCACATCAAACCGCGCCTGGTGATATTCCAAATTATACAGTCTCCCGTCTTTACATTTTATGGTTTCAAGTAATTGCATAGTTTTTTTAGCTACGAGCCGCGAGTATCAAGTTACTAGCTTCAAGTTACAAGCTTCAAGTTACTAGCTACGAGCTACGAGCCCCGAGTTACGAGTAATAGGCAATTGCCAAATAGCAGTAGGCAACGTAACAATTCTACAATTTATCAGTTTTTCAATTCAACAATTTATCTGTTGAAGCATTCTTCCATCAATCTCTTCTCAATCTTTCCTAAAAACCGGAATATAAACCTTCTTCACCAGCTCTTCATATTCGCTTTCGGCATTGCTTAAAAAAGTTATTCCGCCACCGCTTTTGTATATCAACTCGTCACCATGCGTTTCAATGTAGCGAATCAACACACAACTGTCGAGATTGTGTCCGTCGAAATAGCCAAAAATGCCTGTGTAAAAACCACGGGCGTAATTTTCGGCCGCTTTAATAATCTCCACGGTTTTCTTTTTTGGCGCACCACAAATCGATCCGGCGGGCAGCATTTTAAATATAATATCGCCAATTTGCTCCGTGTAGTTTTTGGGCAGATCACCACTTATTTTCGAACTCACCTGCCACAAATCGCGCTGGTTGGTTTTTAGCCGCTCGAGGTAACGAAATTTTTCAACCGTTACATTTTTAGCCACCAGGCTCAGGTCGTTTCTAATCAAGTCTACAATTGTATTATGCTCGGCCAGTTCTTTCGAGTCGTTCAAAATACGTTCCTTAGCATTCGGCAACGAAGCGTCCATCGTTCCTTTCATGGGGTACGATGAAATTTTTCCGGCATCGATCTGCACAAATCGCTCGGGCGAAAAACATACAAACTCATCTTTCAGCAGCACCTTATAGCGGGCCTCGCTGTGGTGAAAGATCTCTTCCGGCGAGAGGTTGGTTCTTACCCTTGTTGGCTGCGTGTAATTCAGCAAATAGGTATCGCCGTTGTGAATGTGATGCTGAACAAGATCAAATCCCTTTTTATAATGGCTGAATGAAACCGGTTCAGTTTCCCATTCTATTTCTTTATTTTCAGTTGTTGGCCGGGCATAATTCGATCGATTATTTGCCTGCCACCATATTTTGTCCGTTTCGTCGAGCCTGAAGAGCTTTGCTTTTGTGCCGTCAAAATCGATCACAAAAACAAAGGCCTCGTTCCTGCGGCCCAGTTCATTCATTTCCGCTATTATCGTTTTGCTTTCTTTCATGCTGTGCTGCAAAAATATTAAAAAGCGCGATACTTTCTGTTTCAACTTTGAACCGCGATAATTGAAGGGTTTCCAACTTTATTTCTATTTTTACGTCAAATTCGTGCGAGGAATGGATATTGGGAAAAATATAAAAGAAATTACAGAAAGTTTGCCTGAGAATGTACGTCTGGTCGCTGTTTCAAAAACAAAACCTAACGGGGATATTTTGGAAGCCTACAACGCTGGTCAACGCATTTTTGGCGAAAACAAAGTGCAGGATTTAACCAAAAAATACGAAGAACTGCCCAAAGATATCGAGTGGCATTTTATTGGTCATCCGCAATCCAACAAGGTAAAATATATTGCTCCTTTCATTTCGCTTATTCACGGTGTAGATTCCATTAAACTCTTAAAAACCATCAATAAAGAGGCCATTAAAAACAATCGGGTAATCGATGTATTACTTCAGTTTCATATTGCCGAAGAGCTCACCAAGTTTGGTTTGTCGCTTGATGAGGCCGATGTTTTATTGTCGTCCGATGCGTTTAAACAGCTTACAAAGGTACGGGTTGTTGGAGTGATGGGAATGGCAACATACACTGACGATAAAGATCAGGTTCGGAATGAATTTCGCATGTTAAGAAGTATTTTTAATTCACTGAAAAATAAATACTTTTCCGATTCCAAATTTTTTACCGAGATTTCAATGGGCATGTCAGGCGATTATCCCATGGCCATTAACGAAGGGAGCACGATGATTCGTGTGGGAAGTAATATTTTTGGAGCACGGAATTATTGAAACAGACAGATTTATTGAAATAAGGACAGCGGGTAAAGGCACGAAATTATTTCTACCTTGAAAGCTGTACTGCAAACTTTAAACTTTTATTATGGCAAATTTAGAGACTACATACCTCGGACTAAAGCTGAAAAATCCTTTGGTTGCCGCCAGTTCGGGACTAACCAGTTCGGTTGAAAAAATTAAAGAACTTGCCGACGCCGGTATTGGTGCTATCGTGCTTAAATCGATATTCGAGGAGCAGATAAACAACGAGGTGACCAATATGCTGGCTAAAGACCAGCAGAATGTTGGCTACCCCGAGGCCGAAGATTACATCAAAAATTACATGCGCGACAATACGGTAACCAAACACCTGGAGCTGGTAAAAAAAGCAAAAGAAGCTGTTGATGTGCCGATTATTGCCAGTATAAATTGTGTGTCGTCGAAAGAGTGGACCACTTTTGCCAAAGATTTTGAAGAAGCCGGTGCTGATGCGATCGAACTGAATATTTTCTATTTGCCAACTGATCGTCATGAAAAGCCGGGAATGATCGAACAGCTTTATCTTGATGTTCTTGAAAAGGTAAAAAGCGAAGTGAGTATTCCTGTTTCGGTGAAGTTTGGTTTAAACCACAGTAATATTATTGGCATGGCCGACAAGCTAAAAGCCAATGGTGCTGCCGGTGTGGTGATGTTTAACCGTTTTTACGAGCCTGATATCAACCTGGAGAAACTGGAGCTGGTAGCCTCCGAAGTGTTTAGTTCTCCATCCGATTTGCGTCGTTCGTTACGCTGGGTGGGTATTGTTTCATCGTCGGTTACGCATTTGGATATTGCCGCCTCAACCGGAATTCATGATGGCGATGCAGTAATTAAACAGTTGCTGGCCGGTGCACAGGTAGCACAACTTTGTTCTACGCTGTATGTTAATGGTGCGCAAGTTGTTACCGGAATGTTAGACGATTTAACCGCTTTTATGAAGAAGTGGAACTTTAAAAAGATAGAAGATTTCAGAGGTCGTCTATCGTATAAAAACATTCCCGATCCGATGGTTTACGAACGCTCACAATTCATGAAATATTTCTCGAACAGAAAATAATCTTTTGTAAGATGATAAAAATAAAACCGGTATTTCTTGGCGTTCTTTTGTGGTTTCTGGGAAGTACCGGTTTTGTTTTGGGGCAAACCGAAGTGCCGGTAATTGAGAATACCGACACTGAACCGATTGTTTATTGCTCCGACTCGGTTTATGTAGCCCGTAATATTTCTTTGCAGAATATTCAGATTGATGCCGCAGATAAAGGAATGCAGGTATCGATTGTAAACTACGAGAGAGGAGAGGACAAGCTGGGTTATGACCTTGTCCCATCCTTAAAGTACAATTGGAATGACTCGAAGGGCACCCTGGAGATAAGTGGTGTGGGTACCGATGAACAATACCGGGAAGCCATATCAAAAGTGTTTTATTTTAATCAGAGTGGAACAAGAAGTGTTGGCACCAGAGAATTTGCAATTGGCTTGCTTGATGCTGATTATTTACCGGCTACCGAACATTTTTACCAATATATTGCCAAACGTGGAATCCGATGGACAGTAGCCAAAACAGAAGCCGAAAAAATGACTTATTATGGACTTCAGGGCTATTTGGCTACAATTACTTCCAGTGTAGAAAACGATTTTATTTATTCGAAAATTGACGGCGTTGGCTGGATAGGTGGAAGCGATGCCGATAAGGAAGGGGATTGGTACTGGAAAACCGGACCCGAGGCAGGAACACTTTTCTGGAGGGGCACTTCCAATGGTACCGCATTTGGGTTTGCCTACTGGAATTACGGAGAACCCAATAATGTGCAAAAATCGTGGGGGGATGATGAAGATTATGCGCACATGGTTGTATCCCCTGACAGTAAAGCAAGATCGTGGAATGATCTTTCTGACGAGGGAGATAAAAATAATCCTGAAGGTTATTATTACCCTCAGGGATATGTGGTGGAGTTTGGCGGTATGGAAAATCTTAAATTACAATTGTCGGCTACAGCATATATCGAAGTACGCGAAAGCAAACGCCCGGAACTGGATTACACCAAAGTACAAACACTGTTTTGCGGAACAATGTCGGCTACTGTTGAATTGATCTTTCAGGATTCTGATCCGCTGGTAGAACTAATTCCTTTGGATGCAACGGTTACGGTCGATAATGGTTTAACCACTAAGCCAAGAATCACGGTTAAAGATTATGGCAAATATTATTTTCAGTTGAATACTATCGATGAGGCGAGCTGTCCGTACATTGATACGGTAATGTTTGAGTTTCACAACCAGCCTAAAGCAATTTTCAATCTCGATGAAGACGAGTGCTACGGCTACAATCTTCAGCTGTCATACTCCGGTGAAGACGTTGAAGAAGCAGCATTTACCTGGTATTACAACGATGCTGAATTTGAATCAGGAATTGGATTAGATAGTGTTACCATTCCGCTGGGATTTGAAAATATTGACCGTTCAGTAGCATTGAAAGTAAATGAGCAGGGATGTATCGACTCATCGTTGGCGCTGGAGGTAAAAGTAAAACCTAATATTATTGTATCGGTTGAAAACGAGGAAGGTTGTTCACCGCTAATTACCGAGTTTTCAGTAAACACCAGTAAACCGGCCGAGTCGTATTTGTGGAATTTTGATGATGGGAGCACTTCTGACGATGAAAACCCAAATCATAAATTTCTTAATCCGGATGATGTGCGTAAAACTTTCGATATCAGCCTTACAGTGCTCGATATTAACGGATGCGAAAATACAGCTGTTTATGATAGCCTGGTAAAAGTATATCCTGTACCAATCGCCGGATTTGATTTTTCTCCGAAGGAAGTTTTGATTACTGATCCTTACGTGAATTTTACCAATACCTCTCACGCGGGCACAGTCTATTTCTGGAATTTTGGCGACAGCACTATTTCCTACGAAACGGAACCTGTACATCGCTACAATGCCATGGGGGTTTATAATATGACGCTTGAGGTCGGTAACAGCTTCGGTTGTGCCGATACCATCGTAAAACAGGTAAGTGTTGTTTTTGATAAAATAAATCCGCCAACGGCTTTTTCGCCCAATGCTACCTTGCCGGGAGATCAGGAGTTTAGATTGTATGCCGAAGGCGTTGTGCCCGATGGATACAATCTTGTGATTTTTAATCGGTGGGGCGAACTTGTGTTTGAAACAAACACGCAGGAGCAAGGCTGGGATGGAACAATGAGCAATGGAAACTTTGCTCCTTCTGGAATGTACACCTGGGTTTTGGAATATAACGATTTTATGGGCGGTTCGCACAAACAAAAAGGCAATATAACCCTCTTGTTCTGATACAATCGATTGCACTAAAATGTGTTAAATTTATTGATTTTCATCTGCTTTCTTAGTATCTTTTACTTTCATCAAATCGTATAAACAACTGTTGTCCCAAAATTGATTTTTTATACGAGGGAGTACGATTTTATATTGTGAAGTAACATGAAAAAACCAAGAAAAGATGATGCGTAAATTTAAATTTAGTTCCTACTCCGAAAGAGAATATCGTGTATTCAATGAGTATCCGCCGATGAGAAAACAACACAATTTTCACACTGAAGAACATTTTGTTGTGCCATGGGAACTAAACCACGATGAAGAAAAATTCAGTGAAAAAGCTAAAGCATGGGAATAAGCAGTTTGTTTCTGATTTTATTTTCTCCTTTGGCTCCAATAAAAAATGTAAGTGATAATTCATGCGATCCATAGCTGTAATTGGAAAGTTCAGACAGGGTATAGTCGAAACTGTATCCGAACTGGAATTTCTCGCGTGCAAAGCCGATTAAGGCGATTATAGCGTCAGGTCGTGTGTCAATGTTATTCCTGAACCAAGCTCCAAACAAAACTGATTTTTCAATCATATAAATTCCAAGATTAAGCTGCTTAAACGAGCCCTGTTGCTGGTAAAGTATATTTGGCGAAAGTGTAAAACGCCTCGACAATAAAGCGTGATGAAACTTATGCAATCGGGTACCGGCATGTACCGTAATTTTCATTGGTACTTTCCCCTTATGGTCTCCTTCGTGGATCGACTCGTCGGGTGTGGTTAAATGATGCAGACTGGCTCCCCAAAATACCTGGCGGTGTTGTCCCACTGCTCCAATGGCAAAGTCGGGATAGCTTTTGCTCCCTTCGTAAAGGTTGGCACCGGATGAACCTGAAACAACTCCTGTGAGCTGATCGATCTCTGACGGGAATATCAACCCATTTGTATCGAATTGTTTCCGGACAAGGCCTGCATTTAATCCCAGCGTCATAAAACTTTCCAACCCCAATTGAAGATGGTAAGAATACGTTGCAGTAGCAGCACTTGTTGTGATTATATTATTTGGTTCGCGATCGTGATAAGCCTGAAATCCAATTCCGGCATTACGTTTTTTCAAAAGGAAGTCGTATGAAAGGGAATAGGTGGTAAACGAATTGCCTTTTTGCGGCCACTGGTTTCGGTAATTTATAACCATCCGGGGAAGCTCGGTTGTTCCCGCAAAAGCCGGATTTAAGTGAAGTGGATTAGCAAAAAACTGCGAGTAACCGGGATCCTGAGCAAAAACTGCACATGGCAATACAAGCAATGCAAGTAGAAGTTTTTTGAAGTACATTAAATTTTTCCCGATTAAAATGAGTCGTGAAAATACAAAATCAAATTAACATGGGATCGATTTTAAAATATTTTATGTGAAAGAGATAGTGATGATGTGAATTAGTTTTTTGCAGGTGCCCAGGGATTATATTTTGAATGGCTAAAAGGCGGAACAATAATATGTAACGAAAGCTCGCATGTAAAGGCAGTATAATCAGAAATGCCCGGTATTCCCATCCCTGCATTAAGGTTAAAGCGCATAAAATTATGTCGGTATCCAAATGTTCCTCCCAGGGTAGTAATATGGTTGGTAAAGTCGTTTTGAACGAAAGCACCCCATGTTTTATCTGTATATTCCGCAAGTAAGCGCAGTCGTGCAATAGTGACTTCTTCGCGATAGAAAACAACCAGTTCCGGCGACATTTCAAAAGGCTTGGAGTAAAGGTCGCGCACTCTGTTGTCCATCTTTTTCGAAATATACAGTGTATAGCCCAATGTTGTTGTCGGTTCTATCAAACTATAGGCAACATTTCTGGTATGCAATACGGTTGATGTTAACCCAATGTGTAAGGAGTTGTTGGTCCATAGAAACCCAAACCTTGGTTTGAATATATAATAGCGAAAAAAAGATTCTCCCTGCTCGACAAGTGCATCGTTGTCGTGGGGGATTATATTGTTGAGAAATGCAACTCCCCAGTGTTTGGTTGCTGAAACCACGTCAGTTCCGGCAGTCAAAAGTATTTTGCTGTCGTTAATTTTTATGGGGAAACCGGAATAGAAGAAGCCAAGCGATGTGGTGGTAATGTTTTGTTTGCTAAGCATTCCCTGGCTGAAATTCAGGGCCACACCTCCCTTTAACTTGTTGGAATACGCATCCCACGAGGCATAAAAGAGATTATATGTTTCTTCGCTGTTTAGATGCGAATACTGATTTCCGGTGTGATACGAACTGTTCTTGTTTAATCCGGCAAGTGCAGGATTTAGTTCAATCCGGTTATCAAAAGGCAGCAGGTAAGTTTCGTTTTGCGCACGACTCATCCATCCTGAAAACATCAGGATACAACAAACAAATATTTTGGGTGAAATTCGCAAGGTCGTTTAGTGTCAGGTGGATAATTTTAATAACTCTTCCAACATGTAAGCCCGCTTTTCGTCGGAAACTTTTAAGGCGCGGGCAATTTTTAATTTAATTGGTTTCATTACTTCTGCCGAAGGAAATTGCTCCATATTATCGATTACCGTAAAAGCTTCAAAAGCAGTTTCCCAATTTTCGTTTATTACTAAGTCCACAAAAACTTCAATGTTATCCGAGAAATCAAGACCGTTTTGCCAGCAAACAGTTGCTATATTTTTACGTATTGTTTTAAAGTGTTCTTCTTGCAGTGCACTTATGAATACCGGAATGGTTTCTTTATCTTTTACGGTTCCCAGCAATTTCTGAATTTGATTTTCTACCTCTGCTTCGCAGCCGGTCACCATCAATTCAAATAAAATCGGCAGGTAATCTTTATTGCCACTTTCTTTAAGTTTGTTAAGTGCAGCAAGCACCTGATCTTTATCGGCCGAAAAAAGCTGGGTTTTTATTGCCGGGTTAATTTTTGTTTTATTCATATTTCATCTTTCAGAGCAAGCAAATTTAATGTTTAAAATACGCCAAAACAAAGGTGTGGTGTAAATGTTTTCGCATATTCGTTACCTTTGTGCTCCTCATGAATAACGTTGACGAATTACAAGAGGCCCATGTTGGGCGTCTTATGCTCAAATATTTCATTCCTGCATTTATTGGAGTTTTCGTAAATGCATTGTACAATATTGTCGATCGGATTTTTATTGGACAGGGAGTTGGAGCCGAAGCATTATCGGGTATCTCGGTAATTTTTCCGGTTATGCTTATTATGATGGGTTTTGGTATGCTCATTGGGATTGGCACCAGTGTTTATGTTTCCATTAATCTTGGGAAAAAGGATATGGAAAGAGCCGAACAAACGCTGGGCACCAGTTTTCTCCTCATGATTTTGGCTTCGGTACTGATTATGGTGGTTACCTATTCGCTGAAAGTACCCATTCTTCGTTCGTTTGGTTCAACCGATGAAACTTTTCAATATGCCAACGATTACCTCGATATTGTTCTTGGCGGTGTGGCATTTATGGTTATCGGATTTTCGCTAAACAACGTTATTCGCTCCGAAGGAAACGCGCGTGTTGCCATGGTTTCCATGCTGATTAGTTCGGCAACCAATATTATTCTCGATCCCATTTTTATTTTTGGGCTTGATATGGGCGTAAAAGGAGCGGCTTACGCAACCGTAATTTCAATGTTTGTTTTAATGCTGTGGGTGCTGTACCATTTTATTAAAAGTAAACGGGCAGTTATACGATTACGGATGCAGCATTTAAAAATTAACTGGGGAATTACACTGGAGATTCTGGCTATTGGTATGGCGCCTTTCTCGATGCAAATTGCCGGAAGTTTTGTTCAGGGTCTTTTAAATAAAAAGCTGATTGATTTTGGTGGCGACCTTGCTGTTGGCGCGATGGGAATTATTAACTCGGTACTAACGCTGGTAATTATGGCTATTGTTGCGCTGAATATGGCCTCGCAACCTATTATCGGTTTTAATTATGGTGCCAAATCGGTTCAGCGAATAAAAGATACTTTAAAGATCACACTTATTGCAGCCACGCTTATTGCCATTGTTTCGTATGCATTAATCGAGGCTTTCCCCGGGTATATTATTAGGATTTTTAATAACGATAACGAAGTGTTGTACAATATTGCAATCAGGGGATTGCGGCTGGTTATTCTGGCACTGCCGATTGTTGGATTTCAGGTGGTGGCCTCCAATTTTTTTCAGGCAATTGGAAAAGCCGGCCTTTCCATGTTTGCAACTGTATTTCGTCAGGTGATCATGTTAATTCCGCTCATTTTTATATTACCAGGGTTTTTCGGTATTGATGGGATTTGGATAAGCTATCCGGTTGCAGATACCATGTCGGCAATGGTGGTCGGATTTATTCTTTACCGCGAGTGGAAGCGTTTACCCTTAATAATTGAAAACAGCGATGAATAAAAGCACTAAACTGATTCTGTTATTAAGCGTTTTAGCTTTTACTTTTTACTGTCTTTTTATTCAGCCTGAACTATTGGGTATCAGCATTTCAGAAAAACTGAATTTCCCATTAGGGAGCTTAATTTCCTGGAGTGGAATCGTTGCATATACACTTACTCTTCATTTGTTTATTAAGCTTCCTACAAAAACAATATTATTAAAAATTAGTAAACTGCTTAGGTATTTTCATATAGGCCTTACATTATTTTGGTTACCCGTGTCTTACTTTATTTCAGGGAACCTTGCCTTTGCTTTTCAAAACAAACCCATTGCTTTTAAGCTGTGGATTGGCTATACTTTGGTTCTTCTTCTCTTTCCTTTGCTTTTAATTTTGGTAAATCGCTTTGGCAAATCTGAAGACTAATTCCTGAAAGCGGATACATTGCAAAGTGTTCAGTGATTAAACCGGTTGTTGTACAAGACGCAGCTGTGTAAATAATGAGATTTTAATGGTAAAGAGCCGCCCAACAGACAGCTCTTTTATTTATAATTTTTCTCTTAAAGCTTCTCCTGTATACGAATTTTTCTCCTTGATCAAATCTTCAGGCATACCTTCAAAAACAAGATTTCCTCCTTTATCTCCACCTTCCGGCCCAAGATCAATGATCCAGTCGGCAGATTTAATAACATCCATGTTGTGTTCGATGATCAGTATGGAATGACCACGCGAAATTAGCGCATTGAATGAATCAAGCAGCTTGCGGATATCATGGAAATGCAAACCTGTTGTTGGCTCATCGAAGATAAACAGCGTTGGTGAATCTTTTTCCTTGGCCAGGAACGAAGCCAGTTTTACACGCTGACTTTCACCACCGGATAATGTGCTCGATGCCTGTCCCAGTTTAATGTAGCCCAAACCAACATCCTGCAGTGGTTGCAGGCGTTTGGTAATTTTCTTTTCGGTTGAACTTTTGCCTTGTTTAAACAGTTCGATAGCTGCATTTACGGTCATATTCAGTATGTCGTCTACATTCAGATCCTGGTATTTTACATCCAGAATATCTTCTTTAAAACGTTTTCCTCCGCAACTTTCACAAAGCAGGTAAACATCGGCCAAAAACTGCATCTCAACTTTAATCGTTCCTTCTCCCTGGCATTCGTCGCAACGGCCACCATCAACATTAAACGAGAAGTGAGATGGTTTTAATCCCTGTATTTTCGCAGCCTGCTGCTCCGACAGTAATTTCCGTATTTCATCGTAAGCCTTCAGGTAGGTCACCGGGTTGGAGCGCGACGATTTTCCGATAGGATTTTGGTCGATGAACTCAATGGCATCAATCATCTTATAATCCCCTAAAATCGCATCGTGATGGCCGGTTTTTTCACCATATCCCCCCAGAATTTTAGTCAGGGCAGGGGTGAGGATCTTTGAAATAAGTGATGACTTTCCTGACCCGCTGACTCCGGTAATTACCGTTAAGGTATTCAGTGGAAATTTAACGGTAACATTCTTAAGGTTGTTCTCACGTGCACCAACAACTTGAATGGAGTTGGTCCATTTTCTACGTCGTGTAGGAACCGGAATATCTTCAATGCCTGTAAGATATTTTGTGGTAAGACTCTTTGGATTTTTAACCAGGTCGGCATGTGTTCCCTGGAAAACAACCTCTCCACCGTGTTGTCCGGCCATTGGGCCAATATCGATTACTTCATCGGCAGCACGAATAATTTCTTCGTCATGTTCAACTACCAGTACCGTATTCCCAATTTTTTGCAGGCGTCGTAATACTTTTATCAGTTTCTCTGTGTCGCGCGAATGCAGACCAATACTGGGTTCATCCAAAATATAAAGCGAGCCCACCAAACTACTTCCAAGCGAGGTTGCCAGGTTTATCCGCTGCGATTCACCACCCGATAAAGTTGACGACAACCGGTTAAGTGAAAGGTAGCCCAAACCTACATCGTCCAAAAATTCCAGGCGATTGTTGATCTCGATAAGGATACGTTTAGCAACTTGTTTATCATGATCGTTTAGAATCATGTTCCGGAAGAACTCCTTCAATTCGGAAACGGGCATCAAAACCAGTTCCTGAAGCGATTTATCCGCAACTTTAACATAGCCGGCTTCTCTTTTCAAACGGCTCCCTTTGCACTCGGGGCAAACCGTTTTTCCGCGGTAACGCGATAACATTACACGGTACTGTATTTTGTAGCTGCCCTCTTCAAGGTGTTTGAAAAACTGGTTTAAGCCATCAAAATATTGATTTCCGGTCCAGATCAGAAATTTTTGTTCCTCACTAAGCTCATAAAATGGTTTGTGAATGGGGAAATCAAATTTTTCAGCCGAATAGATCAGTTCGTTTTTCCATTGGCTCATTTTTTCACCTTTCCAACAGGCAATGGCATCCTGGTATATCGATAGCGATTTATTGGGAATTACAAGATCTTCGTCAATCCCAATAACTTTCCCGTAGCCTTCGCAAGTAGGGCAGGCGCCAACCGGATTATTAAAACTAAACATGTGAACCGTTGGCTCTTCAAATTCAATTCCATCGGCTTCAAAACGGTTCGAAAAGCTCTTTGATTCCGTACCTTCCTTTGTATAAATTTTTACCAGACATTCACCGTGTCCTTCGAAAAATGCCGTTTGAACCGAATCGGCCAGCCGGCTTTGTGTGTCTTCGTCATGTTTAACGGCGGCACGGTCGATAACCAGGTTGCAGCTTCCGTTGCAAAAGTCATCACTTTCTGCTTTCACCAGCTCGTCGATACGTTTTATTTCGTCGTTGGTTTCAATACGCGAAAATCCTTGTTGCATCAACAGTTCAACTTCCTGCAGAATAGTCCGCCCGTTTTTTGCTTTCAAAGGCGCAACAATTATCAGGCGGGTTCCTTCATCATAACTGTTTATGTAGTCCACCACATCGGTTACGCTGTTTCGCGAAACGACTTGCCCCGATACCGGCGAAATGGTTTTTCCGATGCGTGCGTAAAGCAACTTCAGGTAATCGTAAATCTCAGTTGAGGTTCCAACAGTTGAGCGAGGATTGCGTGTGTTTACCTTTTGCTCGATAGCTATAGCCGGCGGAATGCCGTTAATAAAGTCAACTTCGGGTTTATTTATCCGCCCCAAAAACTGACGGGCATACGACGACAGGCTTTCTACATAGCGGCGTTGACCTTCGGCAAAAAGGGTGTCGAAAGCCAGCGAAGACTTGCCCGAACCGGAAACTCCGGTAACCACAATAAATTTGTTTCGGGGAATTTTTAAGCTTATATTTTTTAGATTATGAACCCTCGCGTTCTGAATCTCAATGTATTTAGCGTTTTTGCTATTTGACATATTATTTTTATAAAATTCGATAAAATGTTAGAAAAACTTGCTATTGTCGGTAAAATGTTTCATTTTTGAATGATACAAAATTAGAATAATAGTTTTACTACACTAAAAATTGAACGCCTATAGATAAACTTTACTTTTTGTTTACACATAAATAGAAGGTAATGTTCAGACTCGACAAACTGAACGATAATGAACTCGTTCAACGATTTATTCAAGGCGATCATGAATCACTTGAGATTTTAATAGTTCGACATAAAAGCAGAGTATACTCGTATATTTTGTTGATTGTCAAGAACCAGGATCTTGCAGAAGATATCTTTCAGGATACTTTTATCAAAGTCATACGCTCGTTAAAACGAGGTAAGTATGTTGAGAATGGTAAATTTGTTTCCTGGGTACTTCGGATTGCGCACAATCTGATTATCGACCACTTCAGAAAGGAAAAACTGCAGGGGACGATTTCCAACGACAGCTCGGATGTTGACATCTTCAATTCTCAAAAATTTTCGGAACAGACCATTGAGGACCAAATGGTTTATTCGCAAATTCTGAGTGAAGTAAAGCATCTTGTAAAAGAGTTGCCGGAAGATCAGCAGCAGGTAATTTATATGCGGCACTATATGGGCCTCAGTTTTAAGGAAATAGCCGAACAAACTGATGTAAGTATAAACACTGCTTTGGGCCGGATGCGTTATGCATTAATTAACCTGCGAAAACTTGTGGATGAAAAGAAATTGAACCTCACTGCTTTTTAACTATTGTTAACACAATATTAGGTAGCTACTGGCGTTTTAAGAGAAAATAATTAAAATGCCTATGATAAATTATTCTACCTTATTTTATTGTGTAAACAACATTCAACGTGAAGTTGAAAAACAATCAGCAGAGATGGATTATGAACCATCAGAACGGTCGGTACAGAATATCCTCGATTTCGCCCTATGCTACGAAACCGTAGAAACAGAGGAAACAGGATATATAGAAATGATTTTAAATTAGAACAAGAAAAAGTATTCGGTTGTAAAAAAAAATCCTTCGGCTAATTAGCCGAAGGATTTTTTTTGGTTGCTGAAAATCGAAGCAATAAATATCCTAATAATCCTGCCACAAATGATCCGAGTAAAATTCCAATTTTAGCTGAATCAATAAGAACCTCATCAGTAAATGCCAGGTTGTTAATAAACAATGACATGGTAAATCCAAGTCCGCCAAGAAAGGATACACCGGCCAAACTCATGAAATTTACATTTTTAGGTAGTTCTGAAATTTTGAATTTTATTGCAAGAAACGAAATCACAAATATTCCCACAAATTTTCCAATTATCAGGCTAAGCCCAATGTTACTTGCCAAAACTGTGTTGGTATCGCCCGAAAAACTAAAAACTACCCCGGCATTTGCAAAAGCAAATAATGGTAGAATTATAAAAGCTACCCACCCGTGCAAACGGTGTTCAAGAAATTGAAGTGGTGAAGCTGTTTTTTCGGTAAGCTCTTCCATTTCGTCGATCGCATCCAGTTGTTTGTGGTTAAGAATTGTTTTGTCTTTGCTTTCCTTTTTACATTCCTCCAGGAAGCCGTCAAGAATTTCCTGTCCTTTGTCGTAAAAAGTAGTGGTTTTAATATGTCGCTGAATTGGAATGGTAAGTGCCAGCAATACACCAGCAATTGTTGCATGAATACCTGATTTGAGGAAAAGAACCCAAACTACAATGCCGGCAATAAAAAAGAAATATTTGGAATAAAGTTTAAAACGTGAAAGAATAGAAAGAAGAGCAACTATAGCTAAACCAATTAGGATGTTGGTCCAAATTAATTTCGAACTGTAAAAGAAGGCAATTACTAATACGGCACCCAAATCATCGATAATTGCAAAAGCCATTAAAAAAATCTTTAAACCCACCGGTACACGCTTGCCCAGCAAGGTTAATATACCCAATGAAAATGCGATATCGGTGGCCATGGGAATACCCCATCCTTCCATTCCTGGCTTTCCTTGATTTAAAGTTACAAAAAGAACAGCCGGGAAAACCATCCCTCCAATAGCTGCAACAATTGGTAACGATGCCTTTTTAAGATCGCTTAATTCTCCAATTAAAACTTCGCGTTTTATTTCAAGGCCAATAACAAAAAAGAAAATGGCCATTAAGCCATCGTTAATCCATTTTAATACTGGTTTTGAAAGTTCAAAGCCTGGCAGGCTAATGGTTATGTAGTTCTTCCAGAAGCCCAAAAATGCTTCACTTAAACCCGAGTTTGCCAGAATTAAAGCTGCAATGGAAGCCGAAAATAAAACTATACTACTTGAGGTTTCAAGCTTTATAAATCGGTCGATAGGATCTTTTATAAAATTCATTCTGATAATTTTTAGTGGAACGCAAAACCCATTTGTTTGTTTAATTTCTAAGTTGAAATTTAGAAATAATATTTCATCGGGCAGCAAAATAAGAAAAAGCTATGTTTCTCTTGTTTTAAGCCTGAACTGTTCACAAATTATTAACAACCTGAATGGGGAAAAGGGAATGGTACAGCTAACAGGTAAGCTTATAAATTACAGAAATAAATGTTAGTCCAATGGAATATCTAAAGCAATCTTAATCTTTTTCAATAATATGATTTAAAACACAATAATACTTTTGTCTTTTAGAAGTGGATGCAATATATTTGTGATATCAAAATAATATCAAAATACTAAATAATTAATGTCATGGAAAAACAACATTCAGCTTTATCTGGTTACATGTTCCTGTTTTTGGAGCTTATTTTACTGGGAGTTATCATTTTCGGTTTTGTTGGGGGAATGATTGTTCCGGCAATTCTGCTAATTCCGGTATTTATTCTTGTTGCCATTGGGTTTACCGTGGTCGACCCCAATCAAAGTTGTGTAATGATTTTATTTGGTGCATACAAAGGCACTATTAAAACCAACGGTTTTTACTGGGTGAATCCTTTTTACGTTCGCAAGAAAATTTCGCTTCGTGCACGAAATTTCGACAGCGAACCCATTAAGGTGAACGACAAATTGGGTAATCCGATAATGATTGGGTTGGTACTGGTTTGGAAAGTTGAAGAAACCTATCGGGCTGCTTTCGGTGTAGATGAATTCGAGCATTTTGTTGTGGTACAAAGTGAGGCTGCTTTGCGTAAGCTGGCAGGTATGTATCCGTATGATAACATCGAAGATGAGAATGCAAAAGTAACGCTTCGTGATGGGACCGAAGAAGTAAATGATCAGCTCGAAAGAGAGATTATTGAACGTCTCGAAATTGCAGGAATCCATGTTATAGAGGCGCGGATTAACCACATTGCCTACGCGCAGGAAATTGCACAGGCTATGTTGAAGCGTCAGCAGGCTACTGCTATTGTTGCAGCCCGTTACAAAATTGTTGAAGGTGCGGTTAGCATGGTGGAAATGGCACTTGACCAGTTAAGCGAAAAGAGTATTGTTGAACTGGATGAAGATAAAAAGGCAACCATGGTAAGTAATTTAATGGTTGTATTGTGTGGCGATAAAGATGCAACGCCTGTGGTGAATGCTGGATCACTTTATCAATAAACACCATGAAAAGGCTTCTTTTTAAAGAAGAACAGGAGTTTGATAAAAGATGGCTGTGGCTGTTGATGCTGGTTGCCGTGTCGGCCGCCGCCATTCCATTTTTTCGGAGAATCTATTTCCTGACGGCTGAAAATCCGCCCGGCGATAATCCGATGACTACGGAGGGACTTGTTGTTACAGGTGTAACCGTTTTGGTAATGGTAGTTCTTTTTGTACTGCTCTTTCGGGCAAAGCTTAAAACAAAAATTACGGCCGATAAACTCTCCGTTTGTTTTCCGCCATTTATTCGGAAATGGAAAGATATCGACCCGTCGGAAATTGAAAAGTATGAATTGCGCGAATATCACCCGAAAAGAGAATACGGTGGGCGTGGCATAAAGCGTCGTTTGCGAAAGGGGAGTGCATGGACGGTAGCTGGGCGAATCGGGTTGCAGTTGTATTTGAAAAATGGAAAAAGATTCCTGATAGGTACACAAAAACAACAAGCCCTGGAGCATGCCATGCAAAAAATGATGGAAAAGGAGGATTAGAATGGCGAAGAAAAAATCGTTTGTATTGCGCGTTAGCCCTGAAATGCTGGAAGCGGTTGAAAAATGGGCTGCCGATGATTTTAGGAGTATGAACGGGCAAATTGAGTGGATAATACATAAGGCTTTAAAAGATGCAAGACGACTAAAAAAAGGATTAGACGATGGGAAGGTATGATCATTTAAAAGCACAACAAGAAATAAAGAAGAGTAAACTGAAAATGGTGCGGGAAATAATTACCGTAATTGTTCTGGCATTAGTCATCAGTGGTTTTATTCTTCAAATAGTAATTCAGTTAAAAAAGTAACCGTTAAAGTTAAATAGTAGCTAATGGGAAAATATGAATACCTGAAAAAAGGCGATAAAAAAAAGCGTAGGACTAGATTAAGCTCAACTCAAAAAAGATTTATAATGGTACTCGCTATCGCAATTATACTTTTTTCGATTCAGCTAGTAATTTATTTGAAAAGCAAATACTGATTATCTGAATTCAATACAAAAACAGAAAACCATGAAAAAACATTTCAGCTGTCCTAAATGTAGTAGTTGGGAGTACGAAGAAGATGCAATCAGAACTACCGGAGCCGGATTTACCCGTTTCTTTGATATCCAAAACCGAAAATTTATAGCCATTTCGTGCAAAAGATGTGGCTATACCGAATTGTATAAAGCCGGAAGAGGAAGTACCGCCGGAAGTATCCTTGATTTCCTTACATCCTCGTAAACAATATTGCTGCTGATTGGAGTGAAACGCATTTGTTTTGTCAGTACAGAAAGCGGTGATGATAAGATGCTGGTTTTACACAAAATCTTATTTATTCAATACAAATTCAGTAGGAAATAAAGCTTATATCAGTGTTGAATCATACGATTATTTGAAATAAGAAAAAACCTGCAGGTGATTTTGCCCGCAGGTTTTTTTATATATGAAATTAGCCGATAAAAGTCATTCAATAGTGTATTGTTCAGGATGTTTCAGGTTGGGATTACCGATTTGTTTTTGACTCTGAACAAAAACCTGGTTATTTTAAATCATTATTTTATTTGGATTTGTGTAGCTGCTCCCCATTACCTTTTTGTACTCCAAAGTATATGTGTTATATCTTAATTTAGCTTCATCATACATTTTAAGTTTTTGCAAAGCTTTTATTTGGAAAGTAAGCGCAATTTCGTTCAATGGGTCGATCTTGAAAATAACTTCAGAAAAACCTATGGTTAACTGATAGGCTTCAGAATTATAGGCATTTTCCATTTCCAGCAGCAATGACGGTTCCAGTTTGTTTTCCACTTCCTGTTTAAAGGAGTCGTAAATCGGATCATCAGCAAGCAATAAAAATTTACCTCTGCTTACCAGTTCAAGTAATTCGAGCGCGTTTTCGCCGGGTTCTTTTGCCGAAATAAGCTCCAAACACCTGGTATAGTCGCAGTAAAATTCATCGGTGCACACGATCTTAAAACAGCCTTTGTCGTATATTAATTCTATACCGTCCAGCTCGTCCAGCGCTTTTCGTAGGTTGTTAATGGTAACGCCCCTCAGGTTTTTTACTTTATCGCTTGTTTTATCGGGCCACAGTTCGTTACTTAAATTTCGGGAAGTTATTCCTCCAGTGTTGCTGTAACATAAAATCAGGCAAAACATTTCTTTCAGTTTTGCACTAAACATATAGGTAATGTCCTTATTGCTACGGTCGTGTACTGCAAAGTCACCAAATAAGTATATGGCATTAGGTTTGGGTGTTACTGACGCGGTTGTTTTATGGCTGTTACGTCCCGCTGGATGATCCTTGAATTGAGTTTTGCTTTTTGCACTTTTCTGCATCACAATAAAATACGCAATAAGCACAATTGCCATAACAGCCAGCAATATGATGAAAGGATATAAACCGGAATTTAATGTTGACTTGTAATCGGTAAGGTTTTCTTGTTTAATAGGGGGGAAAGTAAGTGAGTACACTTTTAACTCAGATGCAATATCGTCCTCAAACTCCTGAACAAGAACGAATAGCTTTTCGTGGTTCGAATCGTAATACAGGTTGGCGTTGGTAGTAATTCTATCGGAATAAATTGGGATTGAATCGCCTAAAATCTGGTAACTTCCGTCTTTCATCGAAAATTGATATAAACGCAGATAAGATTCTGTATAATGTTCCGGATAACAAAGTGTATAAAAACTTGAGTCGTTTAAAATTACCATTCCACGCACAGGAACCATATTCTCGTTTTCCCACGGAATGCTCCAAAGTTTTGTAATTTCCCTGGAGTTTATATCAAGCTTGTAAAAATCATAGTAATATTTCCGGCCAACAATTTGCTCGCCCGATTCGTTTCCCATGCCACCAAAAATATACGCAGAATTGGTTTCTTCTAAATAACCAACCGATTGAAAGTACCGCGGAGAAAGGAAGTCGCCGGTAAGACCTTCCATTGTCTGCCATTTTTGGTTTTTAATACTGTACGTATAAAAGTTTTTATTGTAGAACATGTTTCCAAAACCGCCAAAAATTGTATAGTCTCCACTTTCAGGGTTTGAAAACGATCCGTGGTGATGCAACTGAATTGGAAGTTCTTGCCTGCTTTTTAAATTCCATTTAAAGCTTGAAAGATCAAGGCTGGCAACGGTTGGAGTTGTATCGTTACTTTCGATAAAAACTTCGTAGGTGTACAATTGCCCGTTTTTCTCATCGATAAAATTTGTTCCAAGTTTGAGGGGCACCGGGCATTGCTCTTCAAAAGCAACAACTTTTCTTTCTTCGGTTCTTACATTATAGATATGTATTGAGTCACGGTTGAAGTAATAGATCTCATCCTTTTTCGGGTTGTAATTTGCACCTGCTACCGATGTTGAGTTAAACGAGGTAATATATTTCCAGTGATAGCTATCGTTGATTAACCATACAGGATTACTAACCATGCCCAGGGCTTTCCCCTTACTGTTATGAACTATGTTGCCTTCATTTTCATTCAGCTTAAAATAGTATCTTTTTTCATTTCCAACTGATAGGTCTTTTATGGCAAAGGATGGAACGTCGATGATGTAATCGCTTTTTCCAAAAAGAATTTGCGGATGATAGGTATCGGGCAAACCAATGTCTCCCACACTGTGTAACTGGTTGTTTATATCAAAATGAATAGAATCGTTATTCAGATCGAAAGTCAGTTTCATGTTAAACCACTTCGCATTAAGAAATTCCTTTTTGTTTAACCGGGCAATGATCAGGCTGTTTTTACCTTCCTCGTTTAATCGAAAAGTGATGTCTGCCCCCTGGCTGTCATAAAATATATTGAAAATGGTATTGTTCTCTGAATTTTTTATTCGGCAGATATAGCCAATTTGTTGGGTAGGGTACAAAAACAGATCAAAGTCAATGTCGAAAGAATCAGAGAATGTGACCGATTTATTCTCGAATACATTGTAGGAGGTGCGTTCTGCAATTGGTTTTTCTCCACCCTGAAATTTTAAACCTCGCGGGCTGGTAGCTTGCAGAGAAAATAAACCCAATAAAAGTATTGTATAGATGTAAAGTTGTTTAGATGCACGCATAATTTCAAAAAGTACCTTATAATCGACCCTGTTTTAGGCCCCACAATAACCATCGTCTGTTTGAAATATAACAAGGGCGTAAATATATTAAAAAAAAAATGGAGGGGGCTTGATTTGTTTCTTCCGGCTAGCACCTGTTCACAACCATAAATTGCAAAAACTACGTGGCGGTTAATAATATATTTCAAAAATTAACCCTGAATTAACCCATAATTTAACCACTTCATTTCAATATTTGGAGAAATAAACTACATCAAATAATAACTACCAATGAAAATTGTATACCTAATACTTGTACTGAGTTTACTGCATATCAACTTGATTTCTGCTGAAAATTACAATCACAAGGAAAGTCGCAGCTCCGATATTGCAACACAAAATCTGGTTCGCGCTATGGAGCTCACCGATGCAGCTGTTCAGGCGCATTTTTCGGATAAAGGAATGGCTATGGCCCGGTTTTATAATCCTTACACCAAAGTTTGCTCGAAAGAAACCGGTAGTATTTGGATGTACACCAGTGCTATAGAAGCGGTAAATGCAATTCTGCATGCCCTGAAAACGCAAAAAGCATCAGGGAATGTAGCGCTTTATAATGCCAATTTTGAGCGTTATGCCGATTTGCTTTTCAAACTGTATGAAAATGCTGATTTCTATTTGGGAACTTTTGAGCTGGTTTCTTACACACAGACCAACGAGTGGACCGTTTATGGCGTTAATCGTGGAGCCTCGAAAGGAGATGCTGAAGTGGCCGGAATTATGAATGTTTATGACGACCAAATGTGGTTGGTGCGCGAATTTATTGAAGCCTATAAATTAACCGGCAAAGCAGAGTTTCTGCAAAAAGCTGAGTACCTGACTGAATATGTGCTCGATGGATGGGACTGTACATATAATACCAAAGGTGAAGAACTTGGAGGAATTACCTGGGGACCGGGATATGTGTCGAAACATTCGTGTAGCAACGGGCCAATGGTGAGCCCGTTGGTTTGGTTACACGAATTGTACAAAGGAAAAGACAACAAAATTACGCATCGTTATATTGATCCAAGAGATAAAACAACACGGAAAACCAAACAGCTAAAGAAAAGCGAATATTACCTCGATTTTGCCCAAAAGGTTTACCACTGGCAAAAGAAACATTTACTGCGCAGCGATGGTGTTTACGATGATATGATGGGCGGATGTTCGCCGCGCGATCCTGAAATTGAGGTGGTGAAAGGTGTAAAATACCGAAAAGGTATAACCTGTCGCGATCGTGTTGGACCGGCATTCACTTATAACAGCGGTACAATGCTGTCGGGAGCTGCAGATCTGTTCCGTGCCACCGACAATGAATTATACCTGACGGATGCCCGGAAATTGTCGGAATCAAGCTTTCAGTATTTCGCAACGATTGGTAAAGATATTCCCGGTTATTACTCGTTTGACATTGGTGGTTTCAGAAACTGGTTCAATGGAGTATTAATGCGCGGTTATGTTGATGTTGCTGTTTCCTGTAATGAGGTTGACGAGTACATCAACAGTTTTCAGATGAATCTCGATTACGCCTACGAAAACTTCCTTTACGAAGGGTTTCTGCCAACGAACCTACTCAAAGGATGGGAAGAAGATCATGATAAAAACAAAACAGAAGGGATGTTCAATTTCGCATTTGCGGCTGAATATGCAGTTCTGGCAAAATATAAATTAGAAAAACAATAAACCGAAAATTTCACTTCATGAATAAGAATTTCTTACACATTGCAATTTTTACCGGATTTTTAATTTTGCTGCAACTTACAACGGCAGCCCAAAACCGGAAAACGAATTCAAACACTACTGAAATGCGTGCGCCGTCGTACCCGCTGGTAACAATCGATCCATACACCAGTGCATGGTCGAACGCCAATCAACTGTTCGACGCTCCGGTTACACACTGGACCGGAAGAACACACTCGCTTATCGGGGCACTTAAAGTAGATGGAAAAGTATATCGTTTTCTTGGAAAAGAAGAAATGCCGCCCAAAGTGCTTGTACCAATGGCTAAGCACGAAACATGGACCGGTCGTTATACCGAAAACAAACCCGCAAATGGCTGGGAAAAAGAAAACTTTAACGATAAAAACTGGAAAGTAGGAGAGGGGGCATTTGGAACAGATGATATGCCGGTGCGCAATACACGTTGGGTGAGCAAAGATATTTGGGTGCGCCGCTCTTTTGAAGTGCCTGCAACAAATGCACCTGAAGACATTTACCTGATTTATTCGCACGACGATATTTTTGAACTTTACCTGAATGGCGAACAGTTAGTGGCCACCAAATACGAATGGCACAACAATGTTTTGCTGAAACTCGACCGAAGTCAACTCAAATTTGGCGAGGAAAATGTTATTGCCGTGCATTGCCACAACCGTACCGGAGGCGGGTATGTTGACTTCGGAATTATTCAGGAAAGAGAAGAAACAGAAATTTTTGCCAATACAGCCATTCAAAACAATGTTGAAGTTACGGCCACGCAAACAAAGTACAACTTTAGCAGTGGTCCCGTTGACCTGGATGTAACATTCACTACTCCTTTACTTCCTGATGATTTGGATTTATTATCAAGGCCTGTCAGCTATGTTTCATACGAAGTGGCTTCGACGGATAAAAAAGAGCATGACGTAGAAATTTATTTTGAAACGACTCCCGAGTGGGCGGTTAACGAGCCCAGCCAGGAAGTAGCGGTAACAAAGGGAGCTACAGGTGAAGTTTCATTTATTAAAGCTGGTACAACAGAGCAACCTATCCTTGGGAGAAAAGGTGATAATGTTCGCATTGATTGGGGCTACTTTTACCTTGCTGCCAAACAACAAAAAGGGATATCGCTTTCACTGAACGAATACCTAAAATCGAAAAAAGACTTTATTGGAGGCGGTTCGGGTGATGTAAGTTCATACACCGTAAAAATGGTAAAAACCATGCCGGCAATGGCTGTAACCGAATCGTTCGGAAATGTTGGAAACAAAACCCAAAGTGGTTATGTAATGCTGGCGTATGACGATATTGAATCGATCCAGTATTTTGGCGATAACCTAAAAGCCTGGTGGACAAAAGAGGGGAAAGTAGGCATTAACGATGTACTTGTTTCGGCAGCTAAGGACTACGAAGAAATTATAAAGGCTTGTGAAAAGCTGGATAAGAAAATCTTCTCAGATGCAGAAAAAGCAGGTGGTTATAAATATGCCAAGTTGTGCGAGTTGGCATTCCGTCAATCTATTGCTGCACACAAGTTGGTAAAAGATACTCAAGGCAATATTCTTTTCCTTTCAAAAGAAAACTTTAGCAATGGTTCAATCGGTACTGTTGACGTAACTTATCCGTCAGCACCTTTATTCCTGAAATACAATCCTGAGTTGTTAAAAGGAATGTTGAATCCGATTTTCTATTATTCGGAAAGCGGAAAATGGACAAAACCTTTTGCCGCTCATGATGTTGGAAGTTATCCTTTGGCCAATGGACAAACTTACGGTGGCGATATGCCCGTTGAGGAATGTGGTAATATGATTGTTTTAGCTGCTGCTATTGCCGAAGCTGAAGGAAACGCTGATTATGCAGCTGAGCATTGGGAGGTACTTACAACCTGGGCAAATTACCTGATGGTAAACGGTTTGGATCCTGAAAATCAGCTTTGTACCGATGATTTTGCCGGTCACTTTGCACACAACGTAAATCTTTCGGCAAAAGCGATTATGGGAATAGCCAGTTACGGAAAACTGGCCGAAATGCTGGGTAAAAATGATGTGGCAGAAAAGTATACCAGTGAAGCGAAAAATATGGCAAGGGAATGGATGAAAATGGCCGACGATGGCGATCACTATCGTTTAACTTTTGATAAGCCGGGAACCTGGAGCCAGAAATACAACCTGGTATGGGATAAGCTTTTGAATTTGGGAATCTTCCCCGAGGAAGTAGCTCAAAAAGAAATTGCTTATTACCTCACGAAACAAAACAAATACGGTTTGCCTTTGGATAACCGCAGAACGTATACAAAATCAGACTGGATTGTTTGGACAGCAACTTTAGCTGACGATGTGGAAACTTTTCAGAAGTTTATCGATTCCTTATTCGACTTTGTAAACGAAACACCTAACCGTGTTCCAATGAGCGACTGGTACGAAACACCAAGTGCAAAACAAGTCGGGTTTCAGGCGCGCTCGGTTGTTGGTGGATATTTTATAAAACTTTTAGAGAAATAGGTATAGCACGAAAAGCAACTTTCCCGATAAAGTCGGGGAGGTGCTTTCGTCATTGAGCCCATAAGTAACTCATGCATTTATCTCTTGATAATCTGAATCAATCAATGGTTCATTTTGAAAAATTTATCTTTTTTTTTGGGATTTCAGTAAAGGGTAATATGCGGTTTATGTGTACAATATCCCGAAGAAGATAATATGGACTACATTATTTTATCGAAATACCAGCAGGGAGAAGCATGTATTGAAGAAAGCCAACTATTTAGCTGGTTGGATGAAAATATTTGTAATAAGAAAGAGTATGTCGAAATAGAGAAAGTATGGGGTTTAACTTTGGGAGAAGAGAATGTTGAAGCTAAAACCTGGAGAGCTATTAAACGATCCGAGTGTAGACAGGAAAAAACAAAGACATTCGAAAGCACGGTTTATTTGCAGATGCACACCGTTCTTTTCCCGGCCGGAAAAATGAATAATATTGAGTTGCCCGATTACGTTGGTGAAGCAAAATTCCGGAACAAAAATTCTGTGACCATATGATTTTCAAATGTGAATTCAATAAAAGGTGTTGAATACTAAACCACGAATGAGTTGAACAATACAAGGCGTGCCGGGAAACATTCCGGCCCTGAATTGTATGGGATTCAGATAGTATAATTTAAATTTTATCAAACTAAATTAATTTTATGAGAAACTTAACTATTCAGGCTCAAAGAGCAGTTTTTTGGATAGCAGCAATGCTTGTCCTGGGCTTTTCGGGCTGTAATGAAGACGGAATCTCTCTTAGCACTGATTTCTCAGATGCAGAACCGTATGATCCGTCCCAACCAATCGAGATTACAAGCTTTACTCCTGATTCCGGAGGACTGGGGCAGCGTATGGTTATTTACGGCGAAAATTTTGGCAATAATCCCGATTCCATTCAGGTTTATATTGGCGGGAAAAAGGCTAAAGTTATTGGTGTTCAGGGAGAAAGTATTTATTGCCTTGTTCCAAGAAAGGCATTTAGCGGAACCATTGAAATATTTATGGGCACCAGGCAGGAAGGAGACGAGCCGCTTGCTGTAGCTGACGAAAAATTTAAATATCAGCGAAAAACGATTGTTAGTACGCTTACGGGGTATAAAAATGAGCGCGACGATCAGGGGTGGAATCCAGGATCTTTTGATGAAGCTTCAGGATTTGCCGAAGCGTGTATTATGAATTATGATCCTTTAAATCCTGATGTGTTATACATTAGTTATGACCATGGCCCGGGAATATATACGCTCGATTTTAAGGATAGCACTGTTACGAAACTTATAGATGGTGCGGCAGTAAATAATCAACGCCGTTTGCGTGGTGTAAGCTTTACAAACGACGGAGAATATATGATGGTTGGACACTCTCAGGGAAATAACAATAATCCCGCAGTCTCCATTATGTCGCGGGCTAATGGTTTTACTGATCCACAGGTCCTTATCCGTGCGAGAGGTAACCAGGGGGTTGCCGTTCATCCGGTAGATGGACAATTGTATTTTAGCGAATTCCAAACTGGAACACTCCGACGTTATGATGTTGAAAACTCGCAGTTACTTGGTGGAACACTAGGCGATAAAGACTATGAAGACTTATTTTCAATTCAGGATATCAACTGGGAATTTTATTTGGTTATTCATCCCTCAGGAGATTATGCCTACATTATTGTAATTAATCAGCACTACATTCTTAGGACCGATTACGACTGGGAGAATAAGCGCTTTAAAACACCGTTCCGTGTTGCCGGTGAGCCAAGAGTAGCTGCTTATGCCGATGGTGTTGGAACGAGCGCCCGTTTCAGTACACCTTACTCCGGTGTATTTGTGAAGAACCCTGATTATGCCGGTAACGAAGACGAATACGACTTCTTTATTACAGATCGTAATAATCATGCCATTCGTGTATTAAAACCTGATGGAAGGGTGGATACTTATGCAGGTAGAGGTAGTTCAAGTCTTGATTCAGATCCGTGGGGTTACGTAGAAGGAGATGTTCGTTTGGAAGCCCGTTTTAATCAACCAACCGGGATTGCCTACAACGAAGCTGAAGGTGCTTTCTACATTGCTGACAAACAGAATCGCTGTATACGGAAAATTGAAGCTGAATAATTAGAGTAATAATTAAACACATTGAATTTTATGAATAAGATAATAATTATATGTCTCTTGTTCTTCGGCTTTGCATTAAATGTAGTTGCCCAGGATGATACGGAGACTGTCGTAGTCTCAGGTGTGGTAGCCGATAGTAATGATGAGACTTTAATCGGTGTTAATATTTATGTGGCCGACATGCCTGGTATGGGTACCATTACCGATGCACAAGGAAAATACGAGATAAAAGTTCCAAAATATAAAAAACTGACCTTCTCCTATATCGGATACGAAAATTTTGAGGTCTTGATTAAGGAACAGACGGTTGTCAACGTTACCATGAAAGAATCTGAAGACAGTATGTTGGAAGAAGTTGTGGTAACAGGTACAGGTACTCAACGGAAAGTTTCGGTTACCGGAGCCATCACAACCATTGATGTGGAGGAATTAAAATCTTCTTCTGCAAGCAATGTATCAAATGCATTGGCCGGAAACGTACCCGGTGTAATGGCATGGACAACATCTGGTCAGCCGGGGCAAAACCGGTCTGAATTCTGGATTCGCGGTATTTCAACTTTCGGAGCCGGTGCCAGTGCTTATGTATTGGTTGACGGGTTTGAACGCGATATGAATGACCTGAACATTGAAGATATTGAATCTTTTACGGTATTAAAAGATGCCTCGGCAACCGCCATTTATGGTTCGAAAGGTGCCAACGGTGTTATCCTTATTACAACAAAAAGAGGAACTGCAGGTAAAGTAAACATCGATGTAAAGGTGGAATCTTCATACAACACACGGACTATGACTCCTGAGTTTGTGGATGGAAACACTTATGCAAGCTTACTAAATGAGTCTCGTATAACCCGTAACCAGGAGCCGGTTTACCAGCCAGAAGAGTTAGAGATTTTGCGTTTGGGCCTCGATCCTGACCTTTACCCGAATGTAGACTGGAAAGACCTGTTGTTGAAAGACGGTGCCATGAGCAGACGTGCTAACATAAACATCAGCGGAGGTGGAGCAACAGCACGGTATTATGTTTCAGCAAGTTATTTGGAAGAGGAGGGAATGTATAACACCGATGCTGCTCTTGTGGGCGACTACAATACAAACGCAAATTACAATCGTTGGACTTATCGTTTAAACACTGACATGAATATTACCAAAACAACTTTATTGAAAGTTGGTGTTTCCGGAACTTTGGGCCGACGTAACAGCCCGGGATTGGGCGATAACGATGTTTGGGGAGAACTGTTTGGTTATTCGCCAATTAGTACACCGATTATGTATTCGAACGGTTATGTTCCTGCATTGGGAGAAGGAAACCGGACGAACCCATGGGTATCAGCTACACAAACTGGTTTTAACGAGAACTGGACTAACCGGATTCAAACCAATGTTTCGCTGGAGCAGGATTTTGAATGGCTCTTAAAAGGTTTAAGGTTTACCGGACGTTTTGGATATGATACCAATAATAATAATAATATACGACGCTTAAAATGGCCCGAACAGTGGAAAGCAGAAAGAGCCCGGAATGCAGATGGAGACCTGGTATTTACGCATATTTCGGATCCAGCAGAAATGCATCAGGAAAGTAGCTCATCAGGAGATCGCAGGGAATTCCTGGATCTAAGATTCAACTGGGATCGTACAATTAACGATCACCACCTAAGTGGAACATTAAAATATACACAAGATGCCTTCATCAGAACTCAAAACCTGGGTGAGGACATTAAAAACGGAGTGTCGGAAAGAAACCAGGGATTGGCAGGTCGTGTTGCTTACAACTGGAAATTGAAGTATTTTGTTGATTATAACTTTGGATATACCGGTTCAGAGAACTTTGCCATTGGCCATCAATTCGGCTACTTCCCTGCTTATTCGTTGGCATGGAACATCGCCGAAGAAAACTTTGTAAAGTCCAATATGAGTTGGATTAATATGCTTAAACTACGTTATTCGCATGGTAAGGTAGGTAACGACAATATGGGTGATGAACGTTTCCCGTACCTCTATACTATAGAGAGTGGAGCTGATGGATACCAGTGGGCCGATTACAATTTCGACAGATCATATGACGGAATGTATTTTTCTCAGGTGGCATCTCCATACGTAACCTGGGAGGTAGCTACCAAAGACGACCTTGGTTTAGATATCTCGTTGTTTGACAATAAGTTTAGTGCCAATGTAGATTACTTTAAGGAAGAACGTACTGGTATTTACATGGCTCGAAAGTACCTTCCGGGAATGGTTGGTTTGGAGAGCGTTCCCAAGGCAAATGTGGGAGCTGTTAGTTCGGAAGGATTTGATGGCCGCTTTGCATACAATGAAAAAATCGGAGAGGTAAACATGACATTTCGTGGTAATTTTACTTACAGTAAAAACGAAATATTGGAGCGGGATGAAGAGAATAGCGTCTATCCGTATCAAATGGAAAAAGGATACCGTGTTGAACAATCACGTGGTTTAATTGCGCTGGGTTTATTTGAGGATTACGATGATATTCGCAATAGTCCGAAACAAACTTTTGGAGACTACCAGCCCGGCGACATAAAATATAAAGATGTGAATGGTGATGGTGTTATTGACAATGGCGACGAAGTGGCGATTGGTGCAACACGCCGGCCAAACCTTATTTACGGAGCCGGTGTTTCTGCCAGCTGGAAAGGACTTGATGTTAATGTGTTGTTCCAGGGAGCAGGAAAATCGACCTTCACGCTTACCGGAAAATCAGTATTTGCTTTTAGCGAAGGTGATTGGGGAGTTCCATTTAAAGATATGATGAGCTCTGATCGATGGATTTCTGAGGCTATCTCAGGCGATCCTGCCACCGAAAATCCAAATGCCTCATATCCGCGTTTAAGCTACGGAGAAAATGCCAATAACTTTAGGAGTTCTACTTACTGGTTAAGAAACGGATCTTACCTGCGTCTTAAAAATGTTGACTTTGGTTATACCATTCCTAAAAGGATTGTTAACCGATATCATCTAAACAAACTTCGAATATTTGTTAGGGGAACAAACTTGATAACCTGGTCTGATTTTAAACTTTGGGATCCTGAAATGGGATCACGAAACGGGGAGAAATACCCGCTTACAAAATCAGTTACACTTGGTTTAAGTATTAACCTGTAAAATCTTATTGTAATGAAAATTAATAATAAAAGAACATTATACTTGCTGTTAACACTGGTATTCGTAACAGGTATTTTTTCGTCCTGTACCGATTATCTGGAGTCTGATCAGTATTTTAAAGACCGAATGACCATCGAAAAGGTTTTCTCAAGCAAGCCTTATTCGGAAGAATGGTTAGCACATGTTTACTCTGATATGAAAGGACAATGTGCAGACGTAGCAAATAAACGTAATACGCCTCACTGTTTTGCCGACGATATGTACTATGGCGGCGATGATGCCGATTTTGGTGTTACCGGTTCCGGAGTGAATTTCTCGTATAATATTTTTCACACCGGTTCATACTCAGAAAATGATAAACAGGGAACATGGACTCAGGCGTACCGTGGAATTCGCAATGCAACAACCTTTATTCATAATATTTATATGAATACGGAATTGAACGAAGAGGAAATTGCAGATTATCGCGCGCAGGCACGTTTTGCACGAGCTTACTATTATTGGATTCTTTTACGCAAATACGGCCCGATTCCTATCCTGCCTGACGAAGGTATTGATTATAACGACAGCTACGACGAGATCGCGACTCCACGCAGTTCGTACGAAGAATGTGCTGAATATATCAGCAGCGAAATGTTATTGGCGGCAGAAGACCTGAAGCTAACCCGAGATCCATATACCGAAGTAGCCCGTCCAACCAAAGGGGCAGCGCTTGCAGCTCGCGCACAGGCATTGTTATTTGCTGCCAGTCCGCTGATGAATGGTAATACCGACGATTATGCCATGGACCTGGTAGATGATGAAGGCAACCAGTTATTGTCAACAACCTACGATGAAGAGAAGTGGGCAAGAGCAGCTGCCGCTGCCAAAGATGTAATTGAACTTGGTGTTTACAAGTTGTTTACCGTAAATTATAAAACATCAGGTAATAGCGCTTATCCTGCAACGATTGATCCTCCTTACGATCCTGAGTTTTCTGATAAAGATTGGCCGGAAGGATGGAAAAATATTGATCCGTTTGAATCATACCGTGCCTTATTTAACGGTACAGCAACTGGTGATAATCCCGAGTTGATTTTTACCCGCGGAGATAACGGAAATGAGCAGGTTGCTGGCATGGTGGCCAACCAGTTACCCATTATTGCCGACGGATGGTCGAACAATGGAGTAACACAAAAGCAAGTTGACGCATATTACATGAAAGACGGTTCGGACGTTCCGGGGAAAGACCGTGAAATAGGCCGTGGAGATGGCAGTAGCCGTGTGTCCGGTTTTGTAACCCAGGAAGATGTGGATGCAGGAATGTACAAACCGCTGCCCGCAGGCGCTTCTTTACAATATGCCGACATGGAACCACGCTTTTATGCATCGGTAGCCTATAGTGGTAGCATCTGGCACATGCAAAATGCAACCCTGCCACAAGACCGCGAAAAGCAGGTGTTTTATTACCGCGGTGGTGGTAATGGTTATACCAATACCCTGGCTTGGCTTCGTACCGGTATCGGGATGAAAAAATTTGTACACCCGGGTGATACCAATGAAGGTGGTGTGCCTGGAGGTGGCCCATTGGTTGTTCGAAAGCTGGAACCGGCAATTCGTTATGCCGATATTTTGTTAATGTACGCCGAGGCTTTAAACGAGCTGGACGGTACTTATCAAATCCAGTCGTGGGATGGAAGCACAACCTATTCCATTGGTCGTGATGTTAACGAAATGAAAAAAGGTATTCGCCCCGTTCGTATACGTGCAGGAGTTCCTGATTACACTGCAGATGTATACGGTGATAAGGATTTATTTCGTGCTACTTTGAAACGCGAACGCCAGATTGAATTGCTGGGTGAAGGAAAACGTTACTACGATTTGCGACGTTGGAAAGATGCGCCTGCCGAAGAATCTTTACCGATTTACGGATGTAATGTTCTGATGGACAAAGATAACAGGGAGTTGTTCCATACGCCGGTTAACTCTTGGGGGCTTCAATCAGCTTTCGCTGATAAAATGTGGTTCTGGCCCATAGGGCATAACGAACTCAAACGTAATAAACGCCTGACCCAAAACCCCGGTTGGACTTATAATGATTAATTTCAATACAATACGAAGATTAAGAACCAAAGGCAGTAAAATGAATAGTTTTTGCTGTTTACGGTTCGGGAATTAAAACAATAATCAAATGAAAAAAATATATTATATAGTACTGTTTTTTATGGTTGCGCCGTTTCTTTTTAGCGCCTGCAACGATGAATGGACAGAGGAGCAATACGAGCATTTTGTCTCTTTTAAAGCTCCGTTAAACGACCTGGGTGTAAGTCCGATTTATGTGAGCTACAAAACAGATGAGGTTTCAAATTATAAACTTCCTGTAATTGTTAGTGGGTCAACACCAAATCCTGACGATATAACTGTAAAGGTGGCTCTTGATCCCGACACTTTAGAGGCACTGAATTACGAGCGCTTTCAAAACAGAACTGACCTGTATTATCAGCAGCTGACTGATTCGTATTTTACGATGCCTTCATCTGTTAATATTAAGGCCGGAGAAGATGTTGCACTTTTAAATATCGATTTTAATTTCGAGAACATTGATTTGGCGGATAAGTGGATACTTCCGCTGACAATTGTAGACGATACGGAGAATGGCGCTTACACGCCACATCCGAGGAAACACTACAAAAGAGCCCTGTTGCGTGTGATGCCTTTTAATGATTATTCAGGAGCCTATGGTGCAGCAAACCTAAAAACCTATATAAAAGGCAGCGAGAATGGTGCACCTATCGTTAAAAGTAATATTCAGCTTTATGTTGTTGATGATCATACCGTTTTCTTTTATGCCGGAATGGTTGACGAGGATCGAATGGATCGTCATAATTATAAAGTTTATGCTGAATTTGATCAGGAGACAGGTGAAGTGAGACTTTCTTCTGACAATCCTGATATGGAGTTTCAGTCCTATAGCACACCAACATTTATTGTTGATGAGCAAATGGATGTTACCCGTCCATACTTGCTAAAGCGTACTACCATTGTTGAAGGTATCGACTTTAGCTTTAAAGACTATTCAACATCTGATGTTGTTGATTTTGAATTTACCGTTCGTGGTCAAATAGCCATGGAACGTAGAATTAATACACAAATACCAGACGAAGATCAGGCGATTGAATGGTAGACTGTTTATAGCAAATAAACCGGATATTACCATCGTGTAATATCCGGTTTTATTCTTTCTTTTTTGTTCGTTTGCCGATTCAATAAAACAATAGATAACAGAAAATAATTTTACGATTAAAATAATAGCTATGCTTAAATCAACTATCAACAAAATCCTGACTGTTTTTACAATTGCTGCTCTTTTGGGAGCTTGCAGTTCGCAGTCGGAAGTTACACAAAAAGAAGAGGCGGGAGCGGAGTTTCGTGCTCCGGCTTATCCGTTAATTACCATCGATCCTTATACAAGTGCGTGGTCAATGTCCGATCAATTATTCGATACACCTGTAAAACACTGGACAGGACGGAACCATTCATTGATCGGCGCCATTCGTGTCGACGGTGAAACCTACCGTTTTCTGGGGAAAGAAGAAATTCCGTTGGAGCCGGTTGTTGCCAATGCCAAGTTTGAAGCCTGGGACGGAAAATACGTAACAAAAGAACCTGCATCAGGTTGGGAAAAACCGGAATTTAACGCGACTTCGTGGAAAAGCGGAAAGGCAGCTTTTGGTACACCAAATATGAGCGAAACAGCTACTCCGTGGGAAACCGAGCATATTTGGGTACGTCGCGAATTTACCATGCCCGAAGTTAGCGATGAAAGCGATTTGTTCCTGGTTTATTCACACGACGACGATTTTGAATTGTACCTGAACGGAAAAGAAATTGTAAATACAGGCAACCGTGCAAAAAGTAACGTGGTGCTTAAGCTCGACAGAAACCTGTTAAACATTGGCGGAGAAAATACTATCGCTGCCCATTGTTGGGATCGTGGCGGTTTGGCTTATGTTGATTTTGGAATTTTTAAAGAAAGCGAAATCAAACCTGTTTTTGCGCAAACTGTCGTTCAAAAAAGTGTGAAAATTACCGCCACACAAACCAAATACGATTTTACCTGTGGACCGGTAGATTTGCGTGTTGAATTTGTTTCACCACTCTTAATGGACGATCTTGATTTGCTTTCTCGTCCGGTAAACTACATCAATTACGAAGCAGTTTCAACCGACGGCAAATCACACGATGTGGAAGTATATTTCGAAGCTACTCCCGAGTGGGCGGTAAATGAATTAAACCAGGAAGTAGAAGTTACAAGCGGAAAAACGGGCAACGTCAGTTTCTTAAAAACAGGAACTACCGAACAACCTGTTCTGGCAAAGAAAGGTGATAATATCCGCATCGACTGGGGGTATTTCTACCTGGCATCGCCTGAAGCTGAAAATAAAACACTGGCAATAGGTGATTTTGCCGGTATGAAAAAGGCGTTTATCGAAAGCGGAAAAGTGAATGTAGGACTGGAAAAAACGACTGCTGTATTATCGAGATCAATGCCGGCAATGGCTTGTTCCGATGCCATTGGCGAAGTTTCAGCAAAGCCTGCAAAAGGTTATGTAATGCTGGCATACGACGATGTTGAATCGATCCAGTATTTTGGCGATAACCTGAAAGCCTGGTGGACAAAAGATGGAGAGGTAAGTTTTGATGCGGCTCTAACATCAGCTTCAAACGATTATCAAACGATCATGGATCGTTGCGATGCCGCTGATAAAGCGATTTACGAGGAAGCTTTGGCAGCAGGTGGCGAAAACTATGCCCGTTTGTGTTTGCTGGCTTATCGTCAGTCGATTGCTGCACACAAACTGGTAAAAGACACCGATGGCAACATTCTTTTCCTTTCGAAAGAAAACTTTAGCAATGGTTCAATAGGTACTGTTGATGTCACTTATCCTTCGGCTCCGCTGTTTCTGAAATACAATCCGGAATTGTTAAAAGGAATGTTGAACCCAATTTTTTACTATTCGGAAAGTGGAAAATGGACCAAACCTTTTGCGGCTCATGATGTGGGTACTTATCCATTAGCCAACGGTCAAACCTACGGTGGCGATATGCCGGTTGAAGAATGTGGAAATATGATCATTTTGACAACCGCCATTGCCAATGCCGAAGGAAATGCTGATTATGCGGCAGAACACTGGGATGTGCTTACAACCTGGGCCAATTACCTGATGGAGAATGGTCTGGATCCGGAAAACCAGCTTTGTACCGATGATTTTGCCGGTCACTTTGCACACAACGTAAATCTTTCGGCAAAAGCCATTATGGGAATCGCAGGTTACGGAAAGTTGGCCGAAATGTTGGGTAAAAACGATATTGCTGAAAAATATACTACGGAAGCCAAAAACATGGCGCAGGAATGGATGAAAATGGCCGATGATGGCGACCACTATCGTTTAACCTTTGATAAGTCCGGAACCTGGAGCCAGAAATACAACATTGTTTGGGACAAACTGCTTGGTCTTGGAATTTTCCCGACGGAAGTGGCACAAACCGAAATTGCTTATTACCTGACAAAACAAAACACATACGGTTTACCATTAGACAACCGCAGAACGTATACCAAATCGGATTGGATTGTATGGACAGCTACTTTAGCTGACGATACCGAAACTTTCCAGAAATTTATTGATCCGGTTTATGCTTTCGTTACTAAAACACCTGATCGTGTTCCGATGACCGACTGGTACGAAACACCAACTGCAACTCAGGTTGGATTCCAGGCGCGCTCGGTTGTTGGCGGATATTTTATTAAAATGCTGGAAAAATAGTTTATAAATAATTTCAGCCGGGACAGTCTGGAATAATAGTTTAGTTAGCAATCAATTTATTTAGATTAAAATCCTCGGGATTTATTCCCGGGGATTCTTTTTAATAATTTTAACCAATGAGATTTCAGATACCAAAGAGATTATAACACAAGCTAAGTTAGTGCGAATAAGAGCTCAATACTAATGATTGCCGGAATACAAAGTATCAGAATTGAACATCCCACAATGTTTGGCATTAAAAACTTTAAAAAGTTTTAACCGCAAACAAAAAAGAAGAAACAACAAGGCCTGCAGCTATTATTGCTGATCATTTATATTAGGAAGACTTACTGAGTTTAAATAGAAAAAATCTTGAAATGCAATTAATTTTCTATTTTCACCAAAACTAATCTAACTACTTGTCCATTGAGAATGAGTTTTATTGACTCAAATATTTCCATTAACCTCGTACTGTTCAGAAGTGGCGATGAACAGGTTTTTAAGCTTATTTTTGATAACAATTACGAAAGAATTGTTGGATTCTGTATCCAGTTCATTCCCGATCGCGAAGAGGCAAAAAATATAGCTCAGCAAGCCTTTATAAAACTATGGACCAATAGGGAAGAGGTTAATACTTTAAATGGAATCAGAGCTTTTTTATATACGGCTGCAAAAACAGAGTGTCTGAATTATCTACGTCACGAAAAATACAAACAGAACTATCAAAAAGATACACTTCAGAAACGCGAAGAACTGTTGAACAGGGAAGTTCTGGAGTCCTTTAATTTCGACAGGCTTGAATACATGGAACTTGAAGAAATGATTCAGGATGCGCTTGAAAAACTGCCGGAAAAATGCCGTCAGGTTTTCGTGAAAAGTCGTTTTGAGTACAAAAAAAACCATGAGATTGCTGAAGAATTGGGAATTGCTATTAAGTCGGTAGAGTCGAACATTACCCGCGCGCTCAAAATTCTTCGTAAGGAATTAAAAGATGTCCTTCCTTTGGTTTTGTGGATGTTTTAGTCCTTACTTGTGAATGTGACTTTTTTTATAATCCGGCTCAACCACAAATTTATTCTGAAAATATTTTTCTGTTTTTTTCTGTTTTTGGTAAAGGGTAACAAACAATTTATGTGTACAAATAGTAAGAAAGACAAATATGGACAATAGTATCATACAGAAATACCTTAGGGGAAAAGCAAGTGACGAAGAGAAGGAACAACTGTTTAACTGGTTGGATGAGAGTGCTTCGAATAAGGAAGAGTATATCGAAATAAAAAAATTATGGGCTTTAACCTCGCGTGAAAAGAATGTTGAAGGCAAAACCTGGAGTGATATAAAACCATCGGAATCAAAGCCGGCAAAAACCAAAATTTTACAACACTGGTTGGCTCGGGCTGCTGTTTTCCTTCTACTACTTAGTTGTGGCGCTATCGGCGGCCGTATTATTTCAAAAATAGTTGAAACCCCGATCTATTCGCAGATGTACACCGTTATTTCTCCGGCCGGGCAAATGACTAATATTGAGTTGCCCGATGGTACATTGGTGATGCTCAACTCCGGTACAAAAATTCAGTATTCATCTGATTTTTCAAAAGGAGACCGTCAGGTTTATCTTGAAGGCGAAGCATTTTTCGATGTTCAAAAGGATGTCGATCACCCATTTACGGTGAAGTCAGATTTTCTCGGAGTGCGCGTGTATGGTACTTCTTTTAATATTCAGGCTTACCCCGACGATAAGAAATTTACGGCAACATTAGTTGAAGGAAGCATCGGGCTTCTTGATAAGAATGGCGAGGAACTGGAAAAACTGGTGCCGGGAGAAAAAGCGTACTTTGAAGACAGCGAGTCCACGCTTCAAATTATGAAAGTGGATACAAATATGTACACTTCGTGGAAAGAAGGCCTGGTAACCTTTAGAGACGAAAAAATGAAAGACATTGCCAAACAAATTGAACGTTGGTACAATGTTGAAATTATCATTCAGAAAGAAGGCCTTGGAGAGGAACGCTACTTTGGTTCTATCCTAAAAAACAAACCAATCGATCAAATTTTGGAAGTGTTCAAGTTAACCATTTCACTCGAATATGAAATTATCCCGAGGGCCGATAAACCAACTCTCATTTACTGGAAATGAAACAAAGTAAAACTTAAAAACGAATAATCGCTTATGAACAAAACTAACACGTCCTAAAAAAACAACAGGCCAAAAATACTGGAAATATTTTTAGCCTGCTCAGCTGTACCCGTACGCCAATACTTGTACAGCCTTGATAAATAAAACTTAGTATTTACCAATAACATGTCAAATTTATGAAAAAAACAGACAAGTGCCCTTTTATTTCGGGGCAACTAAAAAAAGTTTTAATGATTATGAAACTAACTACTTTTCTAATCCTGTTATTAACCTTAAATGTGTTTGGCGAATCGTACGCACAGTCCACAAAAATATCGATGGCAATGAAACAGGCCACGGTAAAAGAGGTGATTGAGCAAATCGAGAACGAAACTGAATTCTACTTCATGTTGAAGTATGATGATCACCTGATGAACAGACAAATTGATGTTAACTTTAATGATGCTAACATTCATGATGTTCTTGCTCAGCTTTTTGAGGCAGACCAATACAATTATAAGATAATCGATCGCTACATTGCTGTTACTCCTGTTGACGATAATTCAATGGTCGCCGGTGATCAGGCTACAATAAAGGGAATTGTAACCGACGAAGATGGGGAAGCTTTGCCTGGTGTTACAGTACTTTTTAAAGGTACTACCAATGGTACAGTTACCGATATTAATGGTTTCTACGAATTACCGGTTACCGACGGAAATATTCTTGTTTTTTCGTTTGTAGGAATGAAAACACAGGAAGTGAACCTGGATGGACAGTCAAAAATTGATATTACGCTGGAAGTTGATGCAATTGGTATTGAAGAAGTGGTTGCCATTGGATACGGTGTGGTAAAAAAGAGTGACCTGACCGGTTCTGTTTCATCGTTAAAGAAAGACGATATGAATACAGGTGTTACTGCAACTGTTGATGATCTTCTACTGGGAAAATCGGCAGGTGTGCAAATTACACAGGCAAGTGCTGAGCCTGGAGGTGGTATAACCATACAAATCAGGGGGGCTAGTTCTATTAATGCAGGGTCAGGGCCACTTTATGTTATCGACGGACTGCCTATCTCAGCTGGATCGGTAGTGTCAGGAACAGGAGCCGAAATTGCAAATACAAGAACTCCGCGAAATCCGCTTAACGACATCAACCCATCAGATATTGAGTCGATTGAGATTTTAAAAGACGCTTCGGCAACTGCAATTTATGGTGCAAGGGGTGCCAACGGAGTAATAATTGTAACAACTAAAAAAGGTTCTGCCGGTAAAATTCGTGTAACATACAATGGATACACTGGTGTTCAGCAATCAACAAAAACAGTTAATGTATTAAATGCAGAAGATTATAAAAGGGTTTTGAATGAGATTTTAGATACGCCCGGATCTAATGTTTCTGAAAGCGAACGAGTTGGAGATATCATTGATGGAGGAACCAACTGGCAGGATGAATTATTACGTACAGGGGTTGTTCAAAGCCATGCTCTTTCATTTACCGGAGGAAATAACGCAACTAAATATTTTGCTTCGCTGAATTACTTCAACCAGGAGGGAGTAATCATTAACTCTGCATTCGAGAGATACGATGCCAGATTGAATATCGATCACAAATCCGGAGATTTTCACTTTGGGGCAAATTTTGCCACTTCATATACCCTCGATGATTTCTTGTCGTATGGTTATGATACCAACGAGGCCGCCGGAGTTTTATATGCAGCCATAAATTTCGATCCAACATTACCAATTTTTGGTGAAGACGGAAGGTACATGACTTCAAGTCTGATTAATACAGATAACCCGCTGGCGCTTGCAAACGGTGAAATAAGTAAAGCCGAGAATTACCGCACTTTCGGTACTGTATTCGGAGAATATACCATTTTACCAGGATGGACCGCAAAATTAAATATTGGATTTGATACCCGTAATACCCGTCGCGATTCGTATGTTACTACCGACACAAAAAACGGTTATGCAAGTGGTGGTATAGGATCGATTTTAACCGGTACTCAAAATAACTATTTAGGTGAATTCACTTCAACCTATTCTGGTCAGTTTAACGAAAACAACCAGTTTACCGTAATGGGAGGTGTTACCTATCAGAAGTTTATTGGACAGAACTTTGCAGGCACCGGAAAAGATTTTCCAGCGGATGAGTCACTAACTTATTCAATGCAATCCGGAAATCCCGAATTATACAGCATGAGTAGTGGAAAGAACAACAACAAACTCATTTCGTATATCGGAAGGATAAATTATAACTTATACAATAAGTACTTGTTTACAGCCACTTTCAGGGCCGATGGGTCTTCGCGTTTTGGAGAAAATAACAAGTTTGGTTATTTCCCATCAGGAGCATTTGCATGGAAAATGCACGAAGAAGATTTTATAAAAGACCTGGATGTTTTTAGCATTCTGAAATTTAGGGCTAGTGTTGGGCGTACAGGTAATCAGTCCATTGGAAACTACCGTTCGTTAACCACATTTGGCCGAGGACCGGGCGTTGTACTTGGCGACCAGATATTGATAAGTCTTGAGCCGGAACGAATTGCTAATCCCGATTTGAAATGGGAAACCAGTGAACAAATCAACTTTGGATTTGATATGGGATTTTTTGATAATCGTATATATGCAAGCATCGATTATTTCCAAAAGAACACTTACGACATGTTATTTGCCAAACCTATTCCATCATCAACCGGATTTGGCTCTATTCTTCAAAATATCGGGAACATTAAAAACAAAGGTTTCGAGTTTATGCTGGAAACAAAGAACCTGACCGGGAAGTTGAAATGGAACACCAGTTTCAATTTAAGCACATTGAAAAACGAAGTGATTGACCTGGGAGGAATTCCTGAGATTGTACATGCCGGTGCAGGTTGGACAAACCAAATTGCAATCATCCGCGAAGGAGAGGCGCTAAACTCGTTCTATGGCTACAATGTTTTAGGAATATGGCAATCGGAAGAAGAAATTCAGGCTTCTGGAACAAAGGATCCGGTAAAACCGGGCGATGTGAAGTATGAAGATGTAAATGGTGATGACGTTGTAAATTCAGACGACCGCGTAATTCTTGGTAATTCATTCCCCGATTTAAGTTATGGTTTAACTAATACTTTCAATTACAAACGGATTGGATTAAACATTTTTATTGACGGTGTGCAGGGAATTGACATGTTGAATAATGCCGTTGTTGAAACCTACTTCCCAATTAGCCAGAGAAGGAACCGCCTTGCCGAACCATACCTGAATCGCTGGACAGAAGATAGTCCTTCAACAAAATACCCTTCGTTTGTTGATCCAACCAATCAGGGAAATAAAGGCGTGAGTTCAATTACGGTTGAAGATGCTTCGTTTGTTCGATTGAGATCGGTGAAATTAAGCTATGATATTCCATTCAAAAACAAAAAAATATTTGATCGCTTTAATGTTTATGTGAGCGGACAAAATTTATTTGTAATTTCTGACTATTCAGGAGTTGATCCAACAACCAACTCGAACGGAAATGCAAGTTTGAAAATTGATTTTAACTCGTATCCGGTTTCCAGAACCTTTACGGTAGGTGTTGAAATAGGTCTTTAATTCAAAAAATTAGAATCATGAAAAAGAATAGAATAACAATACTTTTAATCATATTATTATCGGGAGTATTATTTAGCTGCGAAGACCAGTTGCAAGAGGAGACTTTTTCTCAGCTAGACCCCTCAACCTTATTTACATCTGCCAACGGAATTGAGCGTGTTTTGTATGCTGCTTATTCCGATGTACAGATAATCGGAAACCTTGGAAATAACACCGCATTTTTCGAAGAATGGACGACTGACGTTGGTTGGGAAACCGGTGGTGGTGCCAACCGAAATGCAGTTTTAATGATCAATTATACCTGGGATGCTTCATCTCCGGGCCAATTTACAAACGAATGGAACAGAAGATATACGGCCATTAGAAACTGTAACCTGGTATTGGAAAACATCGACGGATCGCCTGTTGACGATGATACGAAAAGCCGACTAATTGCCGAAGCTCGTTTTTTAAGAGCAGCTTCCTATTACACCCTTTATACTTTTCACGGAACCGTTCCTTTGCGCAAAAGCAATGCCGATCCGCTTGAATTGCCAAGAGCCTCTGAAGAGGAAATGTTAACATTTCTGGAAACGGAGTTTAAAGAAGCTGCTGTAGATTTACCTAAAAAGGGCGAATTAAATGGTTATGCTTACGGTCGTGCAACAAAAGGTGCAGCTTTGGGGTATCTTACCAAATTTTTCCTGAATACGAAACAATGGCAAAAATGTGCCGATGCCGCCAAGCAGGTAATGGATCTCGGTATTTACGAGTTGTGGCCTGATTATACCACGCTATTTACGGTTGATAATGAGGAAAAAAACGACGAATACATCTGGGTGTCTGCAGCAAAAACCACTCGTGATGGTTGGGCAAATCAATATATGTGTGGTGCCTTTCCTCCAAATTTCAAAAGCACTGTTGATGGAAGCATTGTATTTACGCCAAACATGCGAAACTGGGCTCGCCAGGATCGCCTCTACGATTCGTTTTATAACTCGTTTGAAGATGGCGACACAAGAAGAGACCTGATTATAACCGAGTATATTAACAACAAAGGGAATACGATCTCATTATTAAATAATAACAACACCAGGGCCTTTAAATTTACACCCGATCCTGATGCAATAAATAACGATCATGGTAACGATATTCCGGTAATTCGTTATGCTGATATTTTATTGGCACGTGCCGAGGCATTAAACGAAGTAAACGGGCCAAACCAGGAAGCGATCGATTTAATAAACGACGTTAGAGGCAGGGCAGGTTTAGATGATTTGAATTTATCTGATTTTAGCTCGAAAGCAGAATTACGTAGCCACATCTTAGACGAACGTGGTTGGGAGTTCTATACCGAACGTAAAAGAAGACAGGACCTAATCCGCCATGGCGAGTTAATTAGCCGAGCAAAAGCCAGAGGTGTTACAAATGCAGAGGATTACCGCGTATTATTTCCAATTCCTCAAAATGAAATAAACGCCAATCCGATGTGTGAACAAAATCCAGGTTACTAGAATAGTAGAAGGTTAGATTAGTTAGTTTATAAAAGTGTATAGGGTACCCGGAATTCCGGGACCCTATGCATTTTCTTCCTATAAAATTGATATTAGGTATATGTATAAAGTGTTTAATTTATTTGTGTTTGGCCTGTTATTGTGTAGTGTAAATTGCAAGGCAGCAATGGATAATAACCAAAAAATTGCTAACAAGCCAAACATTATAATAATACTCGCCGACGATCAGGGATGGGGAGCAACCTCCGTTCAGATGGCTGAAAATATTCCGGCTTCGGCAAGCGACTTTGTTCGAACGCCAAACCTGGAAAGACTGGCAAATAGTGGGATTATCTTTTCCAATGGATATGCTGCTCACCCCAATTGTTCGCCAACACGGGCAAGTATTCAAACCGGGAAAACACCTGCACAGTTGAGAATGACCGATATTATCGACCGACATAATGGGCCATTCTTTAAAGGAAATAAATTGATTCCGCCGTATCATGTGTATGGATTGCCAAAAGAAGAGCTTACATATGCCGAAATCATTAAATCAAATTTGCCCGAGTACCGGACGGCGCATTTCGGGAAATGGCACCTTGCTGCCGGCGGACCGCAGGCTCATGGTTTTGATGCCAGCGACGGTGAAACCACCAACAGCGAAGGAAATCAAAATATAGAAGGAAATCCAAAAGATATATTCGGAATTACCAGGCGCGGGATAAAGTGGATGACCGAACAGGTGAACAGTGGGCATCCTTTTGTTATGCAACTGTCGCATTATGCCACACACTTAGGAATGGAGGCTAACAGCGAAACAATAGAGAAGGTTCGGAGCTATCCGCCCGGAACGCGACACGATTTGGTAAAATATGCTGCAATGGCAGAAGATCTTGATAAGGGAGTAGGAATGGTGTTGGATGAAATTAAAAAGCTTGGTATCGAAGACAACACCTATGTTATTTATCTTGCCGATAACGGGACTTATCCAACAAAAAATACCGCAAATATCAATGGACCTTTGCATGGATGGAAAGCTACCTTATGGGAAGGCGCAATCAGAGTGCCCTTTTTCGTTAGCGGACCGGGAATTGAGCATCGGTACTCATCAACTCCGGTAACCAGTTGTGATATTTATCCAACTATTTGCGATTGGCTGAACATTAAAGCGAAGCCCGAGGGGCTGGATGGCGGAAGCCTGGTGTCAACCCTTGCTGATAGCGATGAGAAGGTAAACAGGGAAAATGATTTTCAGCTTTTTTATTTTCCGCATTATCAGCATCAAAAAGGAATGCATCCTGCAGTGGCTGTCATAAAAGACCACTACAAACTGATAAAATATTATGAAGATAATTCAGAATACCTGTTTGATCTTGAACAGGATCCGCTGGAATTGAACAACATTGCAGCATCAAATCAACAGATACTCGCCGAATTAAATAAAAATATCGACAGTTATTTTAAAGCACATGATATTCAACTTCCGGTAAAGAACAATGATTATGATATCGAGACTGATCCGGGTAGAAAATATTTCGAAATCAAGAAGCGATTAATTAAAGAACCATATTTTTTGGTGGAGTAACATAGGGGGTAAGCTCTTTAAAGCATTAAAGTAATGGGGTTTCTAATGTTAGTTTCAAGGATGGCGAATATGCAGGTGTTTTGCGATAAATGTTGAAATCTGAACGAAAGTCCCAATATCATGAAGATATTTGCTAAGGAGAGCCATTCGGTAGATGTAATTTTGAAAGCTGTATAATATATAATCTAAACAAGTATGTATAAGAACATCATCATTTTAGTTTTCGCATTTCTTTTTGTTAACGTGTTGCATGCAAATGCGAAACAAAAACCTAATATTCTAATCATCATGGCCGATGATTGTACGCACAGTGATCTGTCGCTTTACGGAGGACAAAATGTAAAAACACCGCATATCGATCAACTGGCTTCGCAGGGAATGACCTTTAATAATGCTTATGTCACCATGTCGATGTGTGTGCCTTGCCGCGCTGAATTGTACACCGGCCTGCAACCGGTTAGCAGCGGTGTTTGCTGGAACCATGCCATTGCCCGAACCGGAACCCAAAGTATTGTTCAGTATTTGGGTGAACTGGATTATCGTGTGGGTATTACCGGTAAAGTACATGCCGACCCACGCAGTGTATATCCTTTTGAAATAGTTAAAGGAGTTGAAGACAATTGTGTTTCGACAACTGCAAAATACGATGCCGCCGGCATGAGAGAATTTATGGCCCGCGATAATGAGCAGCCTTTCTGTATGGTAACTGCTTTGGTGGTACCACATATTCCGTGGACTGTTGGCGATCCATCGCATTTTAATCCCAAAGAATTAAAACTTCCGCCGTACCTGGCTGATAACAAGGAAACACGCATCGAATTCACCAAATACCTGGCCGAAATTGAGGTGCTTGACCAACAAATAGGAGAAACTTTAGCCTTGCTTGAAGAACTGGATATTGCCGATAATACAATCGTAATTTTCACATCAGAGCAGGGTGCGCAGTTACCATTTTGTAAATGGACCAACTGGAACAATGGCGTGCACACCGGATTTGTGGTTCGCTGGCCCGGAAAAGTAGAAAGTGGTGTCCGCACCGATGCACTCATTCAGTACAACGATGTACTGCCAACTTTACTGGAGGCCGTAGGAAGCAAAACCAAAGCCGAATTTGATGGAAACAGCTTTTTGCCTGTCCTGCTCGGTGAAAAAGATTCGCACCGCGATTATGCCTACTTTATGCATAACAACGTGCCCGAAGGACCGGCATATCCAATACGTTCAACTACCGATGGTAGATATCATTACATTCGGAATCTTAGCCCTGAAAAACTTTATATCGAACGGCATTTAATGGCACGTATGCCATTGAACAAGTATTGGCCATCGTGGGTGTTTGATGCTTCTGATGATCCTGAAATTCTTGATCTGGTAACACGTTATCAAAAACGTCCGGCTGAGGAATTATACGATTTAGCTACCGATCCAAACGAAATGAATAACCTGATTGAACGTGAGGATTTGGAGGGAGTTAAACAAAAACTTTCACAAAAACTGGATGAATGGATGGACGTACAAGGCGATCCGGGGGCCGATCTCGACACTTACGAAGAACTAAACAATGCCAAAAAAGGCAAGCATTTTAAAGCGCTGAACGATTGATCTTGCATTTTAAGTTTGGCAATTGAACAGGGATGAAAATACAATACTCGTAACAACGATAAAGTTCAGCACATTTTTGAAATGTGTGCTGTAAGCGGCAGCAGAATAATTTTGCACAAAACAAATTAGAATATAAATAACATGAAATTTAAATTGACAGCGATAATCCTATTTATCAGCATAACTCTTTTTGCACAAGAATGGAAGCCGGCAGGCGATAAAATTAAAACCCGCTGGGCTGAAACAGTAACTCCCGAAAATGCATGGAAAGAATACCCTCGTCCGCAAATGGTACGTCCTGAATGGCATAGTCTGAACGGACTATGGGAGTATGCAGTTACAAAAAATAATACCGTAAAACCGGAGGTTTGGGAAAAGAATATTCTGGTTCCGTTCGCCTTGGAAACGCCGCTGTCGGGAGTTGGAAGAAGAATTGAATCGAACGAGGTGATCTGGTATAAAAGGTCTTTTGAACTGTCGCCAAAAGCAAACGAACGCCAGTTACTGAATTTTGAAGGTGTTGATTACAAATGTATGGTTTGGGTAAACGGCAAACTGGCCGGTTCTCATATTGGCGGCAACCTTCCTTTTTCGTTTGATGTTACCGATTTGGTTAAAGCCGGCGAAAACGAGGTAAAACTTCGGGTGATCGACGGAACCGACGATCCTGATTTATACCAGTTACGTGGAAAACAAAAACGCGATAACGGAGGAATCTGGTATACACCGTCCTCAGGGATTTGGGCACCGGTGTGGATCGAAAGTGTTCCCAAAACTTATATTCAGTCGGTAAAATTGTTGGCCGATATGTATGGCGAATTAAAAGCAGAAGCTACAATTGGCGGTTTACAACAGAAAGCCCAACTACAGGTTACCGTTCTTGATAATAACCAGGCGGTGGCACAAAAAAAAGGCGAGTGTAACAGTGTATTGTTAAGCGTAAAAAATGCAAAACTTTGGTCACCTTCTTCGCCAAAATTATACGATCTGAAAATTGAATTGCTTGATGAAGACGGGAATGTTCTTGATGTTGTAAGCTCTTACGCCGGATTCAGAACAGTTGGAAAAGAATGTGATGCTGAAGGTAACTGGCAGTTTACTTTAAATGGCGAAAAAATCTTTCATTTAGGACCTCTCGATCAGGGATGGTGGCCCGAAAGCTTTTTGCTTCCTCCTTCTGATGAGGCCATTGTTTGGGAAATGGATTTCCTGAAAAAGGCAGGATTTAATATGATCCGCAAGCATAAAAAGGCTGAAATTCGCCGATATTATTATCATGCCGACCAGATGGGGTTTGTGATATGGCAAGACCAGACATCAGGTGGTAGCGGTGGCAGCGAATGGCCAAAATGGAAACGCCCACACATGGAGCGCGAAGATTATGTTGCGGAGAGACCAAATCAATGGCATAAAGGAGATCCACTTGATGCTGACTGGCCGGATTGGGCACACGAGTTGTATAAAAACGAGTTGAAAACAATGATTGATGTGCTTTACAATCATCCGTCGGTAGTAGTTTGGACAACTTTTAACGAACGCTGGGGACAACACCGCAGTATGGAAGTTGGTAATTGGGTAGAAGCTTACGATCCGTCGCGACTTTTAAACATTGCCAGCGGTGGTAATTTCGTCGAGGTGGGTGATATTGCCGACCAACATGAATATCCGCATCCAAATTATCCTTTAGACGTACCTCTTTACAATGACTACATTAAAGTTGTTGGCGAATTTGGTGGTCACGGTTGGGCTGAAAAAGGCCATATCTGGGATACATCAAAACGAAACTGGGGCTATGGTGGAATGCCAAAAACAAAAGAAGAATACATTGAACGTTATACTGAAAGTTGCAGAATTCTTGGTGAGTTAAGAAAAAAAGGAATCAGTGGTGGCGTTTATACACAAACTACAGATGTGGAAGGTGAATTAAATGGCTTGATTACCTACGATAGGGAAGTGATGAAAATTTCACCTGAGAAACTTTATGAAATTCATAAAAAAGCCGGATTACTTGATTGATTTTAAAGATGAAGTACAAAGCATTATTAATTAGTATATTTTTCGGTTGTTTACTACTTGTTGCTCAAACAGTTTCAGCAGGTAAGCCACTTTCAGTAGCATCCGGTCAGAAACCAAATATCGTATTTATCCTCGCTGATGATTGTACGAACTGGGATATTGCTTGCTACGGAAGTGTGGATTCAAAAACACCCAATATTGATAAGCTGGCTTCAGAGGGGATGCTTTTTACGCGGTGTTACGAAGCAGCTCCTATGTGTTCGCCAACCCGGCATAATATTTTTACCGGCTTGTACCCGGTAAAAACGGGGGCTTATCCAAATCATACTAACGCATATCAGGGAACTGAAAGTATTGTGCAATACCTGACCCCGCTGGGGTACAGGGTTGCTCTTTCGGGTAAAAGGCATATTGGTCCCGAAACGGTCTTTCCTTTCGAATATCTCGGAACAAAAAATAACCCGGAGTTTGATTTGGTTGAAGGTTTTCTGAAGGAAGTGAAAGATAGCAAAGAACCCTTTGCCTTGATGCTTACTTCCAACGAACCACATACGCCATGGAGTAAAGGAGATCCAACACAGTTCGATCCGGAGAAAATTACTTTGCCACCGCATTATGTCGATACCAAAGAAACCCGCGAAGCTTATTGCCGGTACCTGGCCGAAATTAACTACCTCGACGGGCAGGTAAAACAAGCGCTTGCTTTGCTCGATAAATATGGTTTTACCGAAAATACAATGGTTGTTTTTGCCAGCGAGCAGGGCAACAGTTTTCCCTTTGCCAAGTGGACCTGTTTCGAGGCCGGTGTTAAATCGGCACTAATTGCCAAAATACCGCAAAAAATTCAACCCGGAACAACATTAAATGCCATTGTGGAATATTCTGATTTGCTGCCCACGTTTATTGATATGGCTGGCGGTAAAGTTCCCGAAAAACTGGATGGTAAAAGTTTAAAGCCATTGTTTCTTGGGCAAGCTGAAAAAGTGAAAGATTACGCTTACAGCATGCAAACTACACGTGGTATTGTTAATGGCAGCGAATACTATCCGATTCGGTCGGTTGTTAACGACCGGTACCGCTATATCTGGAATATTACACCCGATGTTGAATTCAAAAATGTTGTAAATAACAAAGGAGAGAAAGGGACTTTGTGGTACAAATCATGGGAAGAAAAAGCAGAAACAGATAAGAACGCAGAAGCCCTTGTAAATAAGTACCGTACCCGACCGGAAGAAGAACTTTACGATATTATTGAAGATAAATGGTGCCAAAATAATCTGGCAGAAAAACCTGAGTTTGAAAGCATTAAAAAGACGCTTCGTAACGAGCTGATTAAATGGATGGAAGAATGTGGAGACGAGGGATTAAAAACCGAAATGGAAGCATTCGAACACATGCCGGGTAAGCATAACTAAATAGTTAAAACTTAAAGCATCAATCTAAACCAATTAAAGATGAAACAAATCTGCCTGCTTTTTTTTGTAAGCTTTTTACTGATCAACTGTAAGAGCGAAAAACAAAACACGGAAAAACCGGAGCCCAATCGTCCAAATATCATTTTAATACTTTCGGATGATATGGGCTATTCCGACCTGGGGTGTTATGGCGGTGAGGTGGAAACGCCTAATCTTGATGCGCTGGCTGCAAACGGACTACGGTTTACCCAGTTTTATAACGGGGCGCGTTGTTGCCCAACACGTGCCAGTTTAATGACGGGATGTTACCCGCACCAGGCTGGAATCGGACACATGACCAACACGCCTAATAATTTTACCGAGCACGATTTGGGTATTGCTGAATACCGTGGTTTTCTGAATAAAAATTGCGTAACTATTGCCGAAGTTTTAAAAGATGCCGGCTACGCTACTTTGATGACGGGTAAGTGGCATCTCGGAATTTCCGATCAATCGAAATGGCCGCTTCAACGCGGATTTGATAAGTTTTACGGAATAATACCCGGTGCCAGCAACTTTTTTAAACCTACTTATCCACGCGGAATTACCTACATGAACGATACGATTTCGATTACCGACGAGGATTATTATACAACCGATGCGTTTACCGAAAATGCCATTCAGTTTATCGACGAAGCCAAACAGGCCGACAAAGAAAAACCATTCTTTTTGTACCTGGCTTACACCTCACCTCACTGGCCTTTAAATGCTCCGCAAGAGGATGTTGAAAAGTACAAGGGCAAATACATGGAAGGCTGGACCAAGCTCCGTGAAACGCGTTATGCCAAAATGAAGGAAATGGGCATTGTCGATCAGGAGTGGGATCTTTCTCCGCAGGATTGGCGTGAGTGGGATTCACTTTCCGAAGAAAAGAAAAAAGAAATGGATTTGCGACGGGCCGTTTATTCGGCTCAGGTTGACCGTATGGACCAAAATATTGGTAAACTGGTGGATCATTTAAAAGAACAGAATATTCTTGATAATACGCTCATTATATTTCTTAACGACAACGGAGCCTGTGCCGAAGGTGGAGAACTGGGTGGCGGACCAGCAGCTCAGCTTGAAACCAAAGAGGGTTATTTCCTGTCGTATGGCGGCGCCTGGGCCAATGCTTCAAATACGCCTTATCGCGAATATAAACACTGGGTGCACGAAGGCGGTATTGGGACTCCATTTATTGTACACTATCCAAAAGTTATTCCTAAAGAAAAGCAAGGACAGCTTGTTTCAGAATACGGCTTTCTGCCTGATTTAATGGCCACCTTTGTTGATGTTGCCCAGGCTACATATCCTACACAATACAATGGAAAAGAGATTGTTCCAACTGCAGGAAAAAGTTTGGTTCCGCTTTTTGAAGGAGAGAACAAGCGTATTCATACCGAACCTATTTTCTGGGAACACGAAGGAAACAAAGCCGTTCGGCTGGGTAAATATAAACTGGTGTCGAAATGGAACCGGAAACGCGAAACCGAATGGGAATTGTACAACATGGAAACCGACCGTTCAGAGATGCATAATTTAGCAGTTCAGCAACCTGAAAAGGTAAACGAAATGGCAGCATTGTATGATACCTGGGCCAGCGAGAATCATGTTCTTCCCTGGAATAAAATTCAGGAACTGTATCGTGACAAAAGAAATAGAGAAAAGGAAAAGTAACCGAATGTTATGAGCGAAAGGATATTGAAATATAAAGATCAGATTCCAAGATACGGTGAAAAGAAATAATTTTCGATCCGTTGTTGCGAAACTGGTTCCCCGAAAATTAAACAAAGAAAAAGCTTTAAAGACAAAGAACTTAGAAGAATAGAAGAGAGGAAAAATAGTAAAGAGCAGATAGCTAAGAACAAAATTTTTGTATAAAAAGTATTACCCTATGAAAAATCGAATTTATATTATCATTGCACTGGTGTTGTTGGTAAGCAGCGCAAAATACACCTTTGCACAACAATCAGAAAAACCCAATGTATTATTGCTTTTGGTCGACGACCTGAAACCCACACTTGGGGTTTATGGCGATGAAGTGGCAAAGAGTCCGAATATTGATCGGCTGGCCTCGAAAGGAATGACCTTTAAAAATGCTTATTGTAACCAGGCAGTTTGTATGGCATCGCGCTATAATTTATTGCTTGGTGCACGCTCAACCAGTACGGGAATATTCAATTTTGGTACACAGTTTCGCGAAGTATACCCCGATGCGGTTACTATGCCTCAGTATTTTATGAATGCAGGTTACCACGTAGAATCGATGGGAAAAGTCTTTCATATCGGGCACGGGAACGACAACGACGAAGCATCATGGAGCATTCCTCACCATAAAGAAAAGGTAATTGAATATTTGCTTCCTGAAAGTACAAACCGAAAACTAACACGCGAAGAGGCTTATTTCCAGAACTCTGCAATGTTTATTGAAGATTTGCCCAAAAACTGGAAACTACCAAGAGGTGCAGCCTGGGAAAGTCCTGATGTGCTGGACGAAGCTTATGCTGATGGACGTGTAGCTACACATGCTATTAACCGCTTGCGAAAGTTGAGTAAAAATCCCGATCAGCCGTTTTTTATGGCAGTTGGTTTTGCTCGTCCGCACCTGCCGTTTTGTGCGCCTAAAAAATACTGGGATATGTATAATCCCGACGAACTGCCCATGCCGGTTAACGAAGAACAACCCATAGATGCTCCTGAATGTGCTTTAAAGCGACGGGGCGAAATTGTCCAGTTTTTCCCAATACCTGAACAGGAAACAGGAATTTATGATGACGACTTAAAACGAAAGCTGATTCACGGTTATTATGCCAGTATGAGTTACATGGATGCTCAGCTGGGGCGTGTAGTTGCAGAGTTGGAACGTTTAGGTCTGGACGAAAATACCATCATTGTTTTATGGGGAGACCATGGGTGGCATTTGGGCGATCACGGAACATGGACAAAACATACTAATTTTGAACAGGCAACACATATACCGATCGTTTTTGTTGCTCCGGGAGTAACAACTCCGGGTACAAAAACCGACCAAATGGCCGAAACGGTTGACATTTACACCACTTTAGCCGATTTGGCAGGACTCCCAAAACCCGATGTCCAACAACCCATTGACGGTAGCAGTCTTGTTCCTGTTTTGAAAGATGGCACAAAACGCGTGAAAGATCATGCTTACCACGCTTTTAACAAAGATGGCTATTTAGGAGAAGCCATACGAACAGAGCAGTACCGTATGGTGCGCTGGACGCCGATGAGAGATGCGAACAAGGAAGTTTTGTATGAATTGTACGATTACGTAAACGATCCGCATGAAACCCAAAACTGGGCAGCGCAAAAGCCGGAAAAGGTTGCTGAACTGGAAAAGTTGTTAAACAGCCATCCAAAGGCTAAAACCAGGCCTGGTAAGTAGCGGGGGAGTCACCGATAAATATAGAGTATATACGAAAGTCAGATTAAAATATGATTAAGTAGCATAATTTATGTCTGCTAAAAATCTTATCACAATGAGTAAACATTTTATTTCCATTTGCCTATTTGTTTTTTTAGGCTCAATATTTTTTACATCCTGTAATACTTCATCAAATTCAAGTGCTGAAGACGGTTCTCAGGAGACAAAGCCAAATATCATTATCATCATGGCCGACGACCTGGGGTATTCCGATATTGGTTGTTACGGAGGTGAAATTCAAACGCCCAACCTGGATGAGTTGGCAGCAAACGGCGTACGTTTTACGCAGTTCCATAACGCGGCCCGTTGTTGTCCCACACGGGCTTCCTTGCTAACCGGGAAATACCCACATCAGGTAAATCTCGATCGGAACGGGCAAACGCTTTCCAGAAACGCGGCAACCATTGCTGAAGTGCTGAAGGAAAATGGCTATCACACCGGAATGGCCGGGAAATGGCACCTTTCCAGAACCAAAGGATTACCAAATCACGAGGAACAGCTAAAGTGGCTTTCGCACAGGAAGGATAGCAGTATTTTTGCTCCGCTGGAATCATATCCGTCAAATCGTGGGTTCGACGAGCATTGGGGAGTAATTTGGGGAGTTGTTGATTATTTCGATCCATTCAGTCTGGTGCATAACGAAGAAGCTATAAAAGAAGTGCCGGATGATTTCTATATTACCGATTTCATTACCGATAAGTCTATCGATATGGTCGATGAATTCAACAAAGACGACAAGCCATTTTTCTTATATGTGGCACATACTGCACCTCACTGGCCCTTACATGCTTTGCCTGAAGATATTGAAAAATACAAGGGAGTTTACGATGATGGCTGGGATGCCTTGCGTGAAAAACGTTACAAAGGTTTGATTGAACAAGGTATTGTAGATCCTGAAGTTGCCCCGTTGGCTAAAAACGAATCGGGACGATTGTGGGCGGATTGCGAACATAAAGAGTGGGAAGCCAGACATATGGAAGCCCATGCGGCAATGGTTGACCGTCTGGATCAGGGTGTTGGGCGATTGATTCAAAAATTGAAAGAAACGGGAGAGTATGAAAATACAGTTATTCTTTTTCTGGCTGATAACGGTGCTTCTCCGGAGCGCGGTTACCGACCCGGATTTGATCGTCCGGGACACAATCGCGAAGGTATAGAAATCGACTACGATAATTTTGATCGTCCCGGAGACGAGTTAACCTGGGGATATTTGGGAAATGCCTGGGCTGGCGCCATTAACGCACCTTTCCGCTATTGGAAAAAGGAGTCGTTTGAGGGTGGAAACTGTACGCCGTTTATTGTGCATTGGCCGGCTGGTTTAAAAGGAAAAGAAAATACCATTAACCAGGGTATTGGACATGTAATCGACATTTTGCCAACTTGTATGGAACTGGCGGATGCAGAATATCCTGCTGAAGTTAACGGGCTGGAAACAACCCCTGTTGAAGGAAAATCTATCATTCCATTGTTAAACAAAGAAATCACAACAACGCACGATACAATGTTCTGGGAGCACGAAGGCGGTAAAGCACTGCGTGTTGGCGACTGGAAAATATCGGCTCTTCCCCGTGGTGACTGGGAATTGTTTAATATCACAAAAGACCGCACAGAAACCAATAATCTGGCTAACGAAATGCCGGAGAAAGTACAAGAAATGGAAGCCATTTGGAAGCAGGAATATAAACGGGTATTCCCAAGAGCAAAGGTGAATTAAAATCTTAAAATTCAAAACAATGTATAAAAAAGCACTTACTTTTTTCTTGCTGATTTTTTTTGCGGGTAGCGCTTTTGCCCAGCAAAAAACAAATATACTTTTTGTCTTTATTGACGATATGGGCTTTGCCGATTTAGGATGTTATGGACGAGAAGATGTTCATACTCCCAATATCGATCGTTTGGCCAGCGAAGGAATTCTGTTCACCCAGTTTTATGTGAACTCGCCTATTTGTTCTCCATCGCGAACAGCAGTTACAACCGGGCAATATCCGGCTCGTTGGGGAATTACTTCATACATCGACAGCCGTAACGCAAACGCAAACCGGGGAATGAAAAATTACCTCGATTTGTCGGCTCCGTCTGTTGCCCGAAATATTCAGGCTGCAGGCTATTACACCGCACACATTGGCAAATGGCACATGGGCGGCGGACGTGATGTTGGAGAAGCTCCGTTAATTACCGAGTACGGTTTTGACGAATCGGTAACACAGTTCGAAGGTTTGGGCGAGCGTTTTCTGGCTACTTACGAAACGTTGAATCTTCCGGACAGCACGCGCGGGCTGGAAAAACAATCGGCCCGGCTTGGAAGGGGAGAAGTACACTGGGCAAAACGCGAGAACTTCACCCAGATTTTTGTCGACCGAACCATTGATGCTATAGAAAATGCACAAAAAGCAAACAAGCCTTTTTATATTAATCTTTGGCCCGATGATATACATACTCCGCTTGAACCGCCAAAAGCATTGCGTGGCGATCTTTCAATGAAAGCACGGTTTTTGGGTGTAATGGAAGAGATGGATAAACACATGGGCCGACTTTTTGATTACATTCGAAGTAACCCGCAGCTCCGCGACAATACGCTGATAATTTTTACCAGCGATAATGGCCCCGACAAAGCTGTAAACACAGCAGGACCATTTCGTGGCTATAAAACAGTGATTTACGAAGGCGGATTCCGCGAACCGTTTATCAGCTGGTGGCCGGGTAAAATTTCAGAGAAGAAAGCGGGCACAAAAAACACTAAATCGGTAGTGGCCGCAATCGATCTTCCTTTGGTTTTTATGGAAATTGCCGGGGCTACTCCGGATGAAAACGTAGATTACGATGGTGAGTTGATGCTGGATGCGATTTCCGGGAAGAAACAACAAAAAAGATCAAAACCGATTTTTTGGATTCGCCCTCCCGACCGACCCGCTTATGAAGGAACCCGGGCGCCGGATTTGGCAGTTCGTAAGGGAGATTACAAGTTACTGATGAATTTCGACGGATCAAATGTTCAGCTGTATAATCTTGAAAAGGACATGGGCGAAACACAAAACTTAAAAGATAAAGAATCTGCTAAAGCCGCCGAGTTAAAAAAAGATCTGGAAGAATGGTTTAATAACTATCCTTTAGATATTGATTTAACGAAGTACTCCTTTAAAAAATAATGATTAAAACCTTTAGATTTCTGGTTTTACTGCTTGCTTCATTTTGCTTTGTTGCATGTGCGTACAACAATAACAAAAAGCAAAATGAAGTTCCGGCGCCACTTTTTGTCGATCCGAATTATCAGGGTTCCTGCGATCCGGAGATTGTTTGGAACGAATACGAACAGCAGTGGTACATTTATTATACAGCCCGTCGTCCGATGCTGGAAAATACCTGGCTGCAAACACCTGTTGGGGTGGCTGTTTCAAAAGATATGATTAACTGGGAATTTAAGGGTTATTGCAAGTTTGACGGCGTTGGAGGCGAAGAAGATGCATCGTCAACATTTTGGGCACCTGCAATTATTTCTTCCAACGATACTTTACACATGTTTGTAACCTGGAAACCCGACACCGTCCCAACTCAGGGAGCCTGGGGCGGGCAGGGGTGGATTGTTCATTACAAAACACCTCTGAATAATCCTGTTGAAGGCTGGCAAAAGGTAGGTGCTTTGCATGGCGATAAGCTGAATGCTATCGATGCTACGGTTTATCGGAGTAAAAATCTGTATCACGTTTGGTTTAAGGGAAAGGAAGAAGGCGCAAAGAAAAATGAACTCTATCATTTAACTACATCGGATTTTACAAACTGGGAAGAGGCCGGTTTTTCAAAAAGCGATGTGTTTAATGCCGAAGCGACAGGTTCAAATTTCGAGGAAGCACCTTATATTTTTCAGTGGAACGGAAAGTACTGGTTGATTACCGATCCACATAACGGTTTTTTTGTATATAGTTCCACCGATGCCGAAAACTGGAAATTTCAGGGAACAATACTTAAAGACGGAGGTACGCGAAATTTGGATAATTCGATGGCCCGGCATTGCAGCGTTGCGGTAAAAGACGACCGTGCATTTATTTTTTATCATGTGGAACCCTGGCGCCGTTACGATCTCGAAAAGAAAAAAGGTGATGAACGCGTGAGAATCTTTGACCAGCCGCTCAAAAACCGTGAAAGTGTACTGCAAATGGCAGAGCTGGAAATTCGAAACAATAAATTATATTGCGATAGAAATAGAACATTCGAACTTAACTAGTATAAACCTATAACTGATGAACAAATTAAACCTTTACCTTTTTCTTCTACTTCTACTCGGTGTGTTCAGCTCCTGTTCAACAGGTAAAACGAACAAGGAGACAAACTCCGATAAGCCAAACATCGTTATCATTTACCTCGATGACTTGGGTTATGGCGATGTTGGTGCTTACGGAGCCACTGAAATTCAAACACCAAATATCGATCGATTGGCAAACAACGGAGTAATGTTTACCGATGGACACGCGTCTTCGGCAACCTGCACTCCAAGCCGTTATGCCTTGCTTACCGGCGTTTATCCGTGGCGAAATAAGGATGCAAAGATTTTACCTGGAACGGCACCGCTGATTATTGATACCACACAGGTAACCATTCCTAAAATGTTAAAAGAACAGGGCTATTATACAGGTGTTGTTGGCAAATGGCACCTCGGTTTAGGTAGTGGTCATGTGAATTGGAACGAACACGTTTCACCGGGGCCAAACGAAATTGGTTTTGACTATTCGTACATTATGGCTGCGACGCAGGATCGGGTGCCAACTGTTTATCTCGAAAATGGTTTGGTAGACGGGCTTGATCCGAATGATCCGATTGAAATTGATTATGACAATAATTTCGAAGGTGAACCAACCGGGAAAGATAATCCTGAATTGCTGACCATGAAATGGCATCACGGGCATAACAATTCAATCGTTAACGGTATTCCGCGAATTGGTTTTATGAAAGGCGGAGAAAAAGCGAAATGGAGCGATGTGGATATGGCCGATCACTTTCTTGCAAAAGCACAGAACTACGTTAAGCAGCACAAAAACAAGCCTTTCTTTTTGTATTATGCCTTGCAACAACCTCATGTCCCGCGAACGCCAAATCCGCGATTCGTAGGAAAAACGGATTTAGGGCCACGTGGCGATGTAATTGTTGAAGCCGACTGGTGTATTGGCGAATTCCTGAAAACCCTGGATGAAGAGGGTATTTTGGAAAATACACTGATCATTTTATCAAGCGACAATGGCCCGGTACTTAATGATGGTTATTACGATGATGCTGTTGAACGAATTGGCAACCACGATCAAAATGGAGGACTACGAGGTGGAAAATACAGTTTGTTTGAAGCCGGTACCCGAGTTCCGTTTATTACTTATTGGAAAGGACAGATAAAGCCTAAAAAATCGGATGCGCTAATCAGCCAGATTGATATTCTTGCATCAGTTGCTAAGTTAACAGGCGCAGAAGTGAATACTTCTGATAGTAAAGAGCTGTTGAATGTGTTACTGGGAAAATCGGATGAAGGACGTGAACAACTTGTTCTGGAGGCATCAGCGCGTACAGCCTTGCGCAAAGACAACTGGTTAATGATTCCGCCATACAAAGGTCCCGCAGTTGCTGCCCAGGTTAATATCGAGTTGGGAAATTCTTCGGAGTTCCAACTTTACGATCTGAATGATGATATAGGTCAGCAGAAGAATGTGGCTAAAAATAATCCTGACAAGTTAAATGAAATGATTGGCGATTACAAAGAAATTGTTGGAGACATGAATTCAGAAGTGGAGGCATTGGAATTAAAATAGGAGAGGGTATAAATCTCTGCAATTCTGTATCGAATTCAAATGGTAAAAAAGCAACAATCTTATTACAGGTTGTTGCTTTTTTAGTGTCCGGAAATGAGTTTAGTGATAGTTTTACGATTTGTTTGATGACTCCCGTTCAATAAGTTGTGTTTTTACAATCCGCGTTTCTGTCTGAGATCCAGTTAATCTTTTGAAAAAAAGCTGAGCGATCTGTTGTCCCATTTCAAAAGTGGGATGGGTTACTGAAGTTAAAGCCGGACTTACCACAACCGAGTGGAATTCATCGGTAAAACCAACAACACCAATATCGTCCGGTATTTTTAATCCTGCTTCTTTAATTGCTTTCATTAAGCCAAATGCAACGGTGTCGTTAATGCCATAAACAGCATCGGGAGGATCGGGCAATTGAAGAAGCTGTTTCATTGCAGTTTTTGCCGATTCAAAAGTCAGATCACAGTTTTCTACCAGGTTTTCATCCGGTGTTAAACCACAGGCCTTTATTCCCGCCCGGTAGCCATTCATTCTATCTTTTGAAATACTCAGGTTCTCCGGGCCTGAAACATAGGCTATTTTCCGGTAACCTTTTGAATAAAAATGTTCGACAATCTTTTGCGAAGCATCAGCATTATCAGCTATTACTGCCGGAATTTTATCGCTGAGGCAAACCCGGTCAAACATTACCAGCGGAATATCCCGGTTAACCAGCTTTTCAAAATGATCGGTGGTATTGGTTTCCCTACTCATGCAAACAATCAATCCTTCAACTCTGGCTTTCAGCAGGTTTTCTATCGATTCCTTTTCTTTAACAATACTCTCATTCGAACTGGCAATAACAGCAAAGTACCCATTCTCTTTTGCAACACTTTCAATTCCTGAAATGATGGAGGCATAAAAATGAGTAACCAAATCAGGAACCACTATACCGATCATCCGTGTTTCCTGTTTTAATAAACCCATTGCTAGGGGGTTAGGGGTATAGTTTCTTTCTGTCGCCAGTTTCTTGACTTTTTCTTTCATCTCCAGGCTTATGTCAGGATGATCTTTTAAGGCTCTTGAAACTGTTGAAATTGAAATATTCAGTTCCCGTGCAAGATCTTTTAACGATATATGTCGGTTTCCCATTATTGCTGAGTTAAATGATAAAAACGCTCTCTTTTTGTCAAAATTAAAAACTTCGTTGTTATGTTTTAGAACATTTTATCATTAATGCAAAGCTTTGCGGAAAGCTTTGTTTTAAAATGCAGGTATATTGTGTTTTTACTATACGATAAATTATTCGAAATTTACGCTAAATCAAACGACTTATGAAGTACAAAAGATATTGCAAAACAATGATGCTGAAGGATGATCCGCAGCTAATTGAAGAATACAAAAAGGTGCACGCCAAAGGAAATACCTGGCCCGAGATTTCGCTGGGTATGAAAGAGGTGGGAATCGTTGATATGGAGATATACCTGCTCAACAACCGCTTATTTATGATTATGGATACTACTTCTGATTTCGACCACAACAAGGCTATGACTGAGTTGGCCGGAAAACCCCGGCAGGCCGAGTGGGAAGCTTTTGTGTCGCGTTTTCAGGTGAGTAGTGAGAAAGCAACCGCTAATGATAAGTGGCAGTTAATGGAGCGGATTTATGAACTGGACCAAAAGGCGGAATATAGTGCCATTGACGGGCAGCTTAAAGAAATTGAGTAAATGAGTACAACGCGATTATTAGGAAAAACGGGAATAGCATGCCCTCAAATTATTTACGGAACCAGTTATTTAGGCAACCTTTACCGTGAACTGTCGGAAGATGAAAAGCTAAACCTTATGCAGGAATGGTTTAACGTGGCCGATGGGAAAGTAATGATCGACAGTGCCGGGAAATATGGTGCCGGACTTGCATTGGAAGTTATCGGACAAGGGCTGGAAAAACTCGGTGTTGATCCCTCGCAAATTACAATAAGCAATAAATTGGGGTGGTACCGTGTACCGCTAACAAGTGCTGAGCCAACATTCGAGCCGGGAGCCTGGGCAAACCTGGAATATGATGCCGTTCAGAAGATCAGTTACGAAGGAATTTTGGAATGCTGGCAACAGGGATGTGAATTGTTGGGCGGGAAATTTAAGCCTGAGATTGTTTCTGTTCACGATCCTGATGAATACTTAATGGCTGCAAGCAACGAAAATGACCGGCAAAAACGCAAGGATGATATTTTAGGGGCTTATAAAGCTTTATTCGAACTAAAACAAAAAGGTGAAGTAAAGGCGGTTGGCATTGGCTCAAAAGATTGGCTGGTAATAAAAGAATTGTACGAAGTGGTGAAATTCGACTGGGTAATGTTTGCCAATAAATTTACCATTTATCATCATCCAAAGACGATCGTTGATTTTATGGTTCAGCTTGAAAAAGATGGCGTGGGTATTATAAACTCGGCAATATTTAACGCAGGTTTTTTAACCGGCGGCGAATATTTTGATTATCGGGTTGTTGATCCGAAAGATACTGCCGACCAGCATTTGTTTGCCTGGCGCGAAAAGTTTTTTGCTGTTTGCGAGAAACACCATGTAACTCCCGGTGATGCCTGTTTAAAGTTTGCACTCTCGGCACCTCAGATAGCTGCCGTTGCGTTAAACCCGAGTAAACCGCACCGCATGGAACACAACAAAACGCTTCTGAGTCAGGAGTTTCCTGAAGCATTTTGGGCTGAGCTAAAAAGTGAACAAATTATAGACGCTGAATATCCTTATTTATAAAACAGAAGCTTATGATTATTGATACACATCATCATTTATGGAACTACAATCCGGTTGAATTTGATTGGATTGATGATGAAATGGCGACCATCAGGAAGTCATTTTTACCTGCTGATTTGCAAGCTACGCTGGCTGACACCGGAGTTGAAGGTGTTGTAACCGTGCAGGCACGTCAATCGCTGGAAGAAACCAACTGGCTTTTAAAGCTGGCTTCCGAAAACGACTTTATGAAAGGGGTTGTGGGATGGGTGCCTTTGGCTGATGAAAATATTCAACAAATTTTAGATAGGTATAAAAGTAATCTATGGCTAAAAGGAGTTCGGCACGTTGTTCAGGGAGAGCCTGATCCTGAATTCATTTTAGGGAAGGATTTTAATAAGGGAATTTCATTATTAAAAAACTACAACCTGGTTTACGATATTCTGATTTTTGAACACCAGCTACCCAATACAATACGTTTTGTTGATCAGCATCCCGGGCAGCAGTTTGTGGTAGATCATATTGCCAAACCAAAAATCAAAATAAATGAATTGGAACCATGGGCGGAGAATATAAAAGAGCTGGCTAAGCGCGAAAATGTTTCGTGTAAAATAAGCGGGATGGTTACTGAGGCCGACTACAAATTATGGACTGACGAGCAACTCAAACCTTATTTCGAAACCGTACTGGACGCTTTTGGTCCTTCGCGGCTGCTATTTGGTTCCGACTGGCCGGTGTGTCTGGTGGCTACAAACTATTCCAACTGGCTGGATTTGGTTAAAAAAACGATTTCGAAGCTTACAAACGAAGAACAGGATTTAATCCTGTATAAAAATGCACAAAGGATTTATAACATTTAATTTTAGGAAAACAGATGAAAGCAATAGAAATAACAACTCCCGGTGATGTAAAGGTTGTTGAAAGGGCAATGCCAAAAATGGGCAAAGGAGAGGTTCTTCTTAGAATAAAATATGTTGGATTTTGCGGCTCCGATTTAAGTACATATCTCGGGAAAAACCCGATGGTGCAATATCCGCGTATTCCGGGGCACGAAATATCGGCAGTTATCGAAAAAACCGGTGACGAGGTGCCTGAAGGTTTTCAGAAAGGCCAAAGTGTTACGGTTGTACCTTACACCAATTGCGGACAATGCACATCGTGTAAACAAAAACGTTTTAATGCCTGCCGTTACAACGAAACACTGGGCGTTCAGCGTGATGGTGCAATGGCCGAATATATTGTAGTTCCGTGGCAAAAAGTGTTAAAAGATGAGGCTTTGTCGGATGTACAGCTGTCTTTGGTAGAGCCGCTAACTGTTGGTTTTCATGCCATTGATAACGGAAAAGTGACGGACACAGATACTGTGGTGGTATTTGGTTGCGGGATGATTGGAAGTGGAGCTATTGTTCGTGCCAAATTACGCGGAGCCACTGTAATTGCTGTAGATATTGACGATGTGAAGCTTAAATTAGCACAGCAACTGGGGGCAGATTTTATCATTAATTCGAAAGAAAAGGATTTACACCATGAGCTTCAGGAAATTACAAATGGTGATGGTCCAAACGTTGTTATTGAAGCAGCCGGAAACCCGGTTACATATCGGGCAGCAATTGAAGAAGTAGCTTTTGCAGGCCGGGTAGTTTGTATTGGTTATGCCGGCACGGAGGTAGCGTTTTCAACCAAGCTTTGGGTGCAGAAAGAACTGGAAATAATGGGGTCGCGTAATGCAAATCCATCCGATTTTGAAGCCGTTATAAAGTACCTGAAAAGCAGTCAGCTTGATGAAAACATTTTGATTTCGAAACCAGTAAGCCCGGAAGAAGCACCCGTCGCAATGAAAGAATGGGCTGAAGCACCTGGAAAAATAATGAAGATTCTGGTTCAGTTCTAACAGAATACTACAGTTCAAAAAAACTTATCTAAAATAAAATACAAACTAAACAAAAACGAAACGGTTAGAACAGAAGGCTCGGTAGATGGAATAAGCCACAAAGAAGTGCAAAGTAGAAGATGTTGAGGTTCAAAATTTCTCATTTATCCTACTGATTATCTGTTTTGGTGTAAATCCAATATAATCAGTCTATTCAAATCTAAACTCACTGAATAAAGGTCATCAATACTGGCAGCCTTTTACCATTTTTCAGTGGATTTTAATTTTGCATACATCTCATGGGAATATCCATCTCTGATAATGGGTGTAAGGATTCAAAATTAAACCTTTGTTTTACAATTTATGATAATAAAAGATTCGAACAATTTAGTTATTGCCTTATTTGGTTTTCCTTTTTTACAGGTGTTTTTGCTTTTTTATAACTAGAAAAATTATGTAATAGCCAGAAGATCAAGTGTATAAGTGCAGTAGTGATTGTGTCTTGTTTATATGTGGTGCTAAATAGAAAAATCGACCAATTAATTCTATTAAATGCGGGCTATATAAGGTAATTTCAAATAAAACCTATAAACATCCATTTATCTCGTAATATCTATATGAAATAATATTCCATCGATAAATATCAAATAGAAACGTAAATATCAAAAAAGAATTCAATTAGATATTTGATAGATGGTAATAATGCATATGTGACAAAAACTAATTAAAACACTAGAATGCATATATGTTATTCAACATATCAGTGCTGGAGTACAAGACTCTACCTTGCTATTGAATTTCAAAATATTAAAAAATTTTAAGTCATGAAAAAAATTACATTAGCACTGATTTTATCGGTATTCATTATGGGAGCAACAGTTGCCCAGGAAGGTGGTAAAATTCCTTTAATCGGTTCAAAAGCTCCGTCTTTTAAAGCCAAATCAACAGAAGGGAAAATTGTATTTCCTGACGACTTTGGTACTAATTGGAAAGTCCTTTTTAGTCACCCACGGGATTTTACGCCAGTATGTACATCTGAATTACTGGAGCTGGCCTACAGGCAAAGCGAATTTGAGCGTTTGGGAGTTAAGATTGCAGTAATTTCCACCGACGTTTTGAGTCAACATGTTATGTGGAAAGCTCATATGGAAGAATTAGACTACAAAAACAGAGGGACGTTAAAAATCAATTTCCCAATAATTGACGATTCAGATGTATCAGTATCAAAAGAATATGGAATGATACATGTTCCTACAAGTACAACAGAAGATGTAAGAGGAGTATTTATTATTGATGATAACAACGTTGTGTGTTCTGTTAACTTTTATCCAATGAGGGTTGGACGAAATATGGATGAAATTATTCGTATTATTCAGGCACTTCAAACTACTGCTGCAGCTGATGTGTTAACACCTGCAGGCTGGAATGATGGAGATGATGTTTTGGTACCTTATTTCCCATACACAAAAGCAGAGTTGGCAGCTAATCCCGATTTGGAAAAAGATTTTTACCAGGTTGGAGATAGGTTGTGGTTTAAAAAAATGCAAGAATGATTGTAGTGAAATAAAGAATATTTGTAATACCTGGTTATTACGGTATTTTGAATTCATAAGGGGTAGCAGTTTTGTTACCCTTTTTGCTTTGTATACCATCAACAACATCGAATTTATCAAATATTGTAACCAAATTAAGAATAAGAGTTACACCATTCACACATGAGGCAGAAACAGGTGCTTAATTGTTTCCATTCGACTTTAAGCTGATAAAAGTAATTTGCCACAGAATGATGCCTTTAGCATAATCGCTGACAGAAAATAAAATGGTTGTAGAAAGTTTCTCCTCCCTGTTAAGGTGAAGAGTCCACGCGATACAGCCGACGTGGTTTAAGTAATTCCGGCTGAAACACTGCAAACCACCCTATGTAAACATTTTGCATTTATAAGAATATCCGTATATTGAATGAATCAAAAAATCCTTATATCTCACGTCGGGAATGAGATTAAGTAGTAAAGCGTCATATTAATCATACTTATTATTACGGGCTCCCGGGAGTCGTAGGATCGGGCAATTATATTCCGTCATTTTAATAGTCATAAATGAAACAAGCAATATCAGACATTAAAGCGCTCAAAAAAGAACTTGCGACGAAAAACCGTGAGTTGAAAATTGAGAAAGCTTTTGAGAAGGTTAGAGAACAAGCTATGTCAATGCGTCATTCGTCTGATTTGCAGAATATTGTTAATACCGTTGCTCAGGAATTGAATAATATGAACCTGGATATCACCGGGGTATTCATGCTAATCAACAATGACGAAATTGATAAACAATTCACATTTTGGGGATCTACAGGGGTGGCAGAAATTTATATGAAAAAGGCGGCTATCCCTTTTCTGGATCGCCCTATTTACAGAGTATTAGCAGAGGCGACAACCAAAGGAGAACATTTTTTTGTGGAGGAGTATACACGGGAGGAAAAAAATGAATTCTTTGAGCATTTATTTAAATTTCCACCATATAATTCATCTACTCCTGAGTGGAAGGAACAGGTTTTTTCGCGTGAGGGCGGCTATACAAGGTCTGTTTCTGTTTCTCATTATACCTCCATATTTGTAGTTAATCATTTTGGAAGAAGATTATCTGATGACGATAACAAGATTTTAAAGCGTTTTGGAAAAGTATTTGAGCAAAGTTACACCCGGTTTCTCGACATCCAAAAAGCCGAAGCGCTGGCCCGTGAAGCGATTAAACAAGCATCTGCAGACAGGGTTCGTGGTGAAATTGCCAGTATGCGCACCTCTGAAGATCTGAATCGGATTACACCAATTATCTGGCGGGAGTTGGAAACACTGGAGGTTCCTTTTATGCGCTGCGGTGTTCTTATTATTGATAATCAGAACGAAAAAATTCAGGCTTATTTAACAACGCCAGATGGTAAGTCGCTGGCAGCATTAAATCTATCTTTTGATGCTAATGATCTTACAAATAATGCAATTAAGTACTGGAAAAAGAACCAGATTTACAAAGAGCGCTGGAATAGGGAAAAATTTATCAACTGGACAAAATCCATGATTAGAATCGGACAGGTTCAAAATGTGGAAACTTACCAGGGGGCATCTGTTCCTCCGGAATCTCTTCACCTGCACTTTGTTCCTTTCGCCCAGGGCATACTTTATGTTGGAAATATTTCGACCCTTACCGATGAAAAACTGGAATTGGTTAAAACATTGGCTGAAGCATTCTCAATAGCCTATGCCCGGTATGAAGACTTTAGAAATGTTGAAGAAGCCAAAAACAAGATTGAAATAACTTTAAATGAGTTGAAGATTGCACAGGCACAACTTCAGGAGCTGGACGAGTTGAAGTCCCGTTTTTTTGCCAATATTTCTCACGAATTCAGGACTCCGCTCACCCTTATCATGGGCGAGCTTGAAAATGTAATCGCATCGAATATTCATTCAGCCGACAAAAAAAGGCTTGAAATTGCAAACCGAAATGCCAACAAACTATTGGTTTTAATAAATCAGTTGCTTGAACTTTCAAAAATTGATGCCGGCAACCTGATGCTAAATAATGAAAATGGGAATCTGGTTACATTCTTAAAAAACATTTTCTTTTCATTTGAGTCTCTCTCTTCATCAAAAAATGTATTGCTTCGTTTTCATTCAGAAGCTGAAAATATTAGACTTGCATTTGATCATGAAAAAATGGAAACCATTTTATACAACCTGTTGTCAAATGCATTCAAGTTTACCGATGGACCCGGTGAAATATCACTTTCGGTAAGAGTAATTGAGTCAGCAAAAATCGAGATCATAATAAAAGACTCCGGAATTGGCATTCCTCCTGAACAAATTCCACACATTTTCAACCGGTTTTTCCAGGCCGACAGTTCATCCATCCGAAAACATGAAGGTGCAGGGATCGGTCTGGCACTTGTAAAAGAACTGGTGGAATTGCATAAGGGAAAAATAGCTGTTTCGAGCAAGGAAAATAAAGGAACCGAATTCAGGATTCTTCTTCCGATATCGTTTGAACCATCAATGAGTGCTCCGGGCAAAAATATAACGCTTAAAACGCCAGAGAAAAAAACTTCTTTTATCCCCGAAGCTCAATCTGCAGTTCAAACTGAACTTGCAGGCAACACAGAAACTGAAAACCATAAAAAAAATATTCTTGTTGTGGAAGATAATTCTGAAGTGCGGCAATACATTAAAGAACAGTTGGTAGATAACTATTGCATAAAAGAAGCTCAAAATGGGGAAGAAGGACTTTTAGCAGCAGAAGATCAACTGCCTGATTTAATCGTAACTGACGTAATGATGCCAAAAATGGACGGATACGAGTTTTGCCTGAAATTAAGAAGCAACGAAAAAACCAGTCATATTCCAATTGTTATGCTTACTGCAAAAGCAGGCTTCGATGATAAAATCAACGGTTTAGAAACGGGTGTTGACGCTTTCGTTACAAAACCATTCAGCGCAAAAGAGTTAAAAATCCGTATAAAAAATCTGATCACCCAGAGAGAACAATTAAGAAAACGGTTTAGTCATGCAACTATTATCAGGCCAACTGAGGTATCTGCAATTTCTGCCGACCAGCTATTTCTAAAAAAGACCCTTAAACTAATTGAATCAAATTTCCAAGACGAAAACTTTTCGGTTGAATTGCTGGCCGGTAAAATAAACATGAGTGTTTCGCAGCTAAACCGAAAATTAAATGCGTTAATCGATCAACCCGCCGGACAGCTAATCCGGTCGTTACGATTGCAACGGGCTGCTGATTTGCTCAATCAAAATTCTGCCAGTGTTTCTGAAATCTGTTATAATCTTGGATTTAGCGACCTGTCCTATTTTTCGCGGGCTTTTAAAAAACAATTTGGCCGCACACCCACAGAATACCGGGAAGAATAATCACCTGTTTCCCCTCCTGTTTTTCCCTCCTGACAACCTTTGTCTCCACGATGATTGAAAAGTCCCATTGCTTGCGCGAAAAGTACAAATAAATCGAAAACGCATTGCCTAGATTCGCATTACATCATTTTGAAACAATAAATAGAGTAATGAAAAAGGCGGGTGTTATTGGCGGTTCAGATTTAATCGGAAGTTATATTTCATTAATGTTTCTTGCCGAAGATTATAAAGTTAAGGTGCAAATCTCAAACAAAAGGCAAATAAAGAAAGATCCTTTATTCAAAAATATCAGCATAAACCAAAATATCGAGTTTCATGAAACTGATTTAACCAATGCTGAGCAGGTTCAAAATTTTATTAAAGATTGTGAACTGGTAATTCATTGCGGTGATCCTATTTGTTTGGATGTTAAATCTGCTGAAACAAAGGTTTATGCACCGGTTATAAAAAATTCCGGAATTCTGTTTAAAGCACTTCAAAAAAGCAATTCGATAAGAAAAGTTATTTTTATCACCTGTGCTACGGCGTTTAATCCTGGTTATATATCACCTAAAACTGAGAGATACGACCACACTTTAAATGCACAAAACAATCAGGTTGACAAAGCGAAATTCCATGCCTCAAAAGCCATTTATAAAGTGCTTAACAGTCTGCCGGATGATTTATGCAAAGTTATTTTTATTTCACCTGTTGAAGTCAGGAACCATCAGCTTTCAAGCAGCACCGATTCAACGACAACCGGCCTTCAGTTTCTTTTCAGAAAAAAAATAACACCCGATCCTTTTTTTCAAAAACTTTTGGAGAAACAGGAGGTTATTGAAAGGTCTACCAGCATTGAGGAACTTCCTGAAAAGGTATTCCAGGCGGTTGCAACTGACGAAATGACTCAGTCGCTGAAAATCAAAAATGGACAGATGATAGCGTATTTTTAATCCGGATTGTATATCCGGGCCAGTCTCAGGTTTTTACGTTTATCATGCGTTAAAATAAAAATCCATCCATCCAATTCTTTTAAGAAATCTGGATAGATGGATGTGTATTTTATAAATTTTGAAATGTTATATTTCCTTAGTCTTCCGGATTATGACTTAAATCGCCCATCATCTTATACATGTATGACCACATTTCAGACACTGCACCTCGGAATTTTGTCCGCATTTTTTCCGTTGCATCTTTACCCTTGGCATTTTCAACCATCTTCCATACTCCGTCACGTTCAACATCCAAGGCTGCAAAGTTCTTAAACGGTGTAGAAACAAAATAATCAGGACTATCTGTGCCACCGCCATTAACGTTATACCAGTATCCTCTTTTGTCACCTTCTGCTTCAGCAATTAAATCAGAAATCTCTTTAACCGTTTCATTGAAAATAGCGCCATTTTCCACCTGAAAGAAGGTAACCCAAATAACCCCCATTTCAGAAGCAGTTGTTTTACTCAAATCAGGCATGGACCAGGAAAACATATCTACTGTATTTTCAATGTGAGGAATGATTTGATCAACCACTATCTGACGACATGCTTTTCCAGCTTCATCACTTTCATCAAGTTCTGCCCAATTATTCATTCGTGATGAAATCACATATACAGAACCTTCTCCGTTATATCTTTTCCAGATTGTCCAGGTCCATTCTCCTTCGTTTTCGAGATAACATGACTTCCATGCTTTTATTCCATTCTCAAACAGTCTTTCATGCCCTGTTTTAATAGTAAACTCAGTTGTTGATAGTATAAATCTTTCCTGAGCCTGAACAACATTAGCAGAGATTAATGCTGCCGTTAAGAACATTAAGGTTAATGTAACCCTAATCATTTTTTGTTTTGATAATTTCATTTTGTTCATTTTTGATTAGTAAATAATGTGAGATATTCTGATAAAGTTATTTAGATGTAAAGCTAAGTCGTTAGTCATTAATGAGATAAAAACATCTGAATACCTACTTTTGTTCAAATTGAATAAAGACTGCTTTAGTCGTTAACATAAATCAAGTGCAATTTTTGACTCCCTTGTGATCCAAATCTTTGAGCACCCCGGACATGGGAACAAGTAATTAATTACCTGTCTTTTATTGAATATTGATATTCGGAGATATTCTTGTTCTTTCGTTGTTTAATTCCATTTTTGTTGATGCCATGATAAGCGATAATGATGATGAGCGTATTGCAAAGGTGGATAAGTTGAATGAAAAGATTGAGAAGTTATTTAAGGAGAAAGGATCAGAATAATCTGGTCTCCGTTTATATGAAATATAGACCAAATTATACCTTCAAAACTAGTGTTGACTTTTGATTTATCAATTTGCTGATGAAGTGTCACTAATAACATATTCTCAAGTTAATGGAACTAAAAAATCTGGCTGTTAGTTAGTGCCAGTTTATTATTCTGCAACTTTGCTTTTATAGGTTGTTTGTCATAATAAATTGACTTTCAGTTTGGTAAGTTGTATTTTTGTATATGGACCTAACATAAGGCGCAAGCTTTTATCGTGCTACAGAATTAACAGATTGCTACCAGAATACTCAAAATTACTGATCTGTTATACTTTGTTACTCTATCATCTATAACCATTAAATCACAACAATGATTGAATTAACTACTGTCTCCCAGATTGTTCGGGAAGGTACACCTGCTGAACGAATCGCTCTGCTTAATGACTTACCTGAAGATTCCATGAAAAGTGCAGCCGAAGGGATGTTGTATTCCACTAATCCAATAATGACTCTATTGGCCTTTGGCAGTCTATTGACTGCTTATTGTCATGGAGCGAATTGTAAAACAGGTGTTGTTTTGGGGCGGGCATTGTATGACTATGGAAAGGAGCTTTATGAGTCGGGTGCCTATCCGGATTTGCTCTTAATGACCGTTACCGGCTATGCAACGAACCTTGTGAATGCTCAGTTGAATCTTAGCCAACTGGAGGAAGCTTCTAAATTTATTGAGGAAGAGTTGCCTTACTTTGAGTATTATGAAAAGAATTTTGAGTCTTTACCTTTAAATGATCAACAAGCATTTTTGAATAACCTTAAAACGTTGTTGGTTGCGTATGTAAGTGTTTTGTTACAATTAAACAGAATCGATGAAGCCTGGAGCCTGGCATTTGATCACCCTGAAAGAATAGAGGGAAACTGGTCGTCGGATATTGAATTGAATAGATTGAGGGGACTTCTCAAAGATATAAAAAGAGATGCGGGAGGACTCGATGAATCTAAAGTGGAACGAAAAAATCGTGCAAATCAGAGTCAGGCTGAGTCTAATGATTCGATTTTAGATGCATTTGGACAGATGCTTAAGGGTTTTGGCATGGACTCAGACCTTGCCGATGGATTAAAGGATCGTCCGCATATTGATCCTAACACCAAAGAGGGTCAGGAGATGCTGGATGATATTCTAAAGAGAGGAGAAAATTTTATTACCAGGGGTAATAATGAGCTAAATGATATCTCGGTTCGGCAAAAGATTAGAGGGGCTTCCAGGATTTTTGTTGATCAGACACCAACACGTGAACAAATCCTAAATTCCAAAAATATCCTCGAAGAGGCATTAATTGAGGCGAATCAGTTGAAGAGTCCAGATCTTCTAAATGATGCTTATTACTCGTTGTATTTATGTTGCAGTCGACTGGGGGAATCTTCAGACGCGGCTGACTTCCTTTTGTTACTGCGGAAGAATATGGAAAAGATCAGGGAAGGAATTTCGAATCCCAGAGAAAGAGGCGGGGTATTCCAAAAATATCCTTATTTGTTTTATGCCCTGGTCGAACATCTTTATAAAGCTAACCGATTTGAAGAAGTTTTTGATGCCATAGAAGGATCGAAGGGGAGGGTAATTGTTGATGTTCTGGAACAAACCTCGGGTCTTGAGATACGTGATTTTACTATTTATAATGTACGTGAAAAACTGGTTCCCATCTTACAACGCGAGCAAACGAACTATATAACTTATCATGTGGATGATGACGGCAGCTATATTGCGCTATGTACAAAAGACGGTCGGGTTTATTGTGATAAAGTAAGTATTGGTAAGGCTGATCTTGAAAAATGGTATGAGCGGGGATTGTATAATCCACAACAATGGAGAGTGGGATTGGTGAGGACGGATATTGTAAAATCTCTACATCCGCTTGTTGAATTACTGGAGCGTTTGATTGATAACGGGAAAATTGAGGAAGGAGACCATATTTGCTACTCATCTGATCATTTACTGTATCTGTTTCCACTTCATTATTTAACTATTAAAGGAAGGCCTCTGCCGGAACTTTTTACTGTATCGAGGATTCATAACGCAGGACATTTGGTACATCTGCTCTCAAAGCCGTCACATATTCCTAAAAGTTGTTTGAGTGTTGCTGTTACTTCTTCGGAGGAAGGGGCGAAGGTATCGGACTGTGAAAAATTTCAGGCGAGTAGTATTCTTCTTAAGGAATATTCATTCACTCGTTTTAAGCCTTTGCATCAAAAACTTGCAGACCAGGATACGCTTTTCTCAGCGATCGAGCAGCATGATCTGGTTCATTTTTCTACACATGGTGTTTTTGCAGCAACGCTGAATCCATTTGATAATTCAGGATTACTGCTGGCCTCTGAGAATCAATTACCACAATTGCATTTGCATGATCCGGATTATGCATACAAAGATGAGGGGCTTCATTTATTGAGTCCTGAGCGTTTATTGCAGACTTCGTTACGATTGGATAACACACATGTATCGATGCAGGCATGTGTTGGTGGTTATGCCCGCGAGGGGATCGGCGGTGATGCACTTGGTCTTGAATGGGCCTTTTTTCAGCTTGGTGCTTCATCGATGCTTACTTCATTCTGGAATGTAGATGTTGGAAATGCCAATGAGACATTTAAATATTTTTATGATGGCTGGTTGAAAAAAGGTTATACCAAACGAGTTGCCTTACAAAAGGCGCTCTTAACGCTTAAAGCACAAACAAACAGCACCGATCTTCCTGACGAGTATTTTTGGGCCGGTTTCGGCCTTGTTGGTGACTGGCGATAATATTAATCCAAAAAATAACATCAATGGAAACAATAAAAAGAATTAACGAACTTACGGATAATGAACAGTTAGCTCTGTATCATGGATTCCTGAATTTTGTAATGAGCAGGTTAACGAATGATCCATTAGAAATTTTAGAAGATCTTCCTGAAGAACTTAAAAGAGAGACCGAACTTGATAATTTGCTGAAAGCAAATCTTGAGGATCTGGAAACCCGAATAGAGGCAAATGAAGTACTTCCGGTGGCAAAAGAGCAGTTGCAACTGTGGGCCGAAGATGAAATCCTTGCTCCACTTTTAGAAGAGTATATGGATTCGAATCCAATAAAGGCAATGGCAGCGGGAACTATTCTGGCGTTTGGAGCAGTATTATTGGTTACTATCGTGTCAACCTCTTTAAAAGTTGAGGTGAAAGATGGTAAAACGTCTATTAGCTACTCTTCTTCAAATATCAGTGATAATGCTGTGGAAATAGTTAAAGCTGTGATGGGAAAAGTTCCTGAAACTATACAACATATTTATTCAAAAATTAAATCATAAAACCATGAATACTAAAGCGATCCGAAAAATTATTGAAAAAGCGATTAAGGATGAAAAAGCGACACATTCTTTTGCGAATTTAACCAAAGAATTTGCTCGAAAAAATGGTAGAAACATGTCGGATCAACAGGCTACCGAAACTACTAATCTTGTTATTGCTTATGCCGTTGCAGTGCCTTCCTTACTGGAAGAAGGTGAAAAAGCTGCTCAACGGTTTGGGATTCAGAATGAAATGTCTCAAATGCTTCGGGAATTGGATCAGTACTGGAAACTTGAACAAGACCTATTGCCTGATAATCTGGGACTTTTAGGGATTACTGATGATGCGTATGCGTCTAACTATTTATTACAAACTTTGTCAGATTACTGTAAAGAAATGTATGGCAGACCACTTATGAAAACCGATTTGACAGAGTTTAATAATTTTGTTCGGGTATTATTAGGAAACGAAATTGCCAGTGCTCTGGAACAGCGTGTTCAGATGACAATTGGTAGCAATATGGTTAACCAGGTATTTAATCAGGTTTATCAGAATATTTTTTCAAGTGGATTTGCTTTTGGGAATCCATTTCAATCGATGTATGAACAGCGGCAAATTGACGAACAAGTAAATGTACAAATGGGGGCGATGGGGATCTTTTAGCTTAGCTCGATTAAAGGATAATAATCTGACAGGATTATGGCATAAATGGAAATTAAGGCTATTAATTTTGTAGGTTATTGTTTTCAGTAACGGCTTTGATCTACCTGGTTTTTCCAATGATAGGATGAAGTAAAATAAGTTGGTGTTAAACAGCAGTGGTCTGAACGTTTCAGTAGAAATTGTGGAGTTATTATTTATAACCACAAAAAAAAGGAGCTAAACTTTCGTTTAACTCCTTGATTTTCAATGGTCGGGATACCAGGATTCGAACCTGGTCCCATTAATGCCTTTATATCAGTGATTTACTGCGGTCTGTTTTTTACGGGTCACCGTTTAGTTCACATTTAAAGAACTTTTCTTTCTTGGTATAAAAATAGTTTAAATTGGTAGTTAAAGCAAAGTGTTCTAAATATAGTTCTTTAAAGTTTTAGCATAAATGTTTTGAATTGTTTTATAGTTCTATGATGTGCATTGGATTTAGATGAAGAAAGTTGTGATTAGAATTGATTTGACCGTTTAGGTTTGTGCAGTATAAAATCTAAATAATGGGGCTATTCTATGATATTGCTGTCAGTATATCAAATTTTGGGGTGAGATATAATGGAAGTTCAATATGTATATTTTTTGTTAGGAAGTATATTAGATGATATCATCAATATTGTATTTTTCATTACCAATGCTTACATGTTTTTAATTGTGAGAATACGTTCGATAAGTATGAAAAGTACGCCAATACAAGTTAATTGGTTAAAAGTAAACCTTACAATAATTTATTCAATTCTTCTTCCGGTCATAATAGGCGCCTGATATAATTAAGGGGAATAATCTAATGAAAATATTCTACCTCAAGGTATGTGGATTGATTCTGAAAACTGTTTTGAGATAACAGTTTACCACTATTTTGTATTTAAAACTGATTCGCTTAGGATTGAAAATTAGGGTATTACGTGAAGTGGTTTAGTCTACTGCCTTTGTTTGGAACAAAATCAAAAAACTTTGAATCAATAAAAGAAATAGTTCCATAACCATTTATATTTCTTTGGCATTAATTTCCTAAGTAGAAAAAATAAAGAGATGATGAAACGACACCGAAGACTAATAGTGGTAACGTTGTTTATAGCGTTACTAAGCCAGGCTTGTTCCGAAAAAACAAAAGTTGAACAGTCGCAATTTGATTCTGTTGTTGCCGGCTTTCAAACATCTTCTGATAACAATACCGTTTGGTGCTATTGGTATTGGATAAACGATGATATCTCGAAAGAAGGCATTACCAAAGATTTGGAAGCAATGAAAGAGGCCGGTATTGGGGCAGCGTTAATTGGCAATATCAATCCTGAAGGGGTTGACGGGAAAGTTCCTTTGTTTTCCGACGAATGGTGGGAATGTATGGTACATGCGGTAACCGAAGGCCATCGAATTGGCGTTGATATAGGTGTATTTAACTGTCCCGGCTGGAGCCAGTCGGGTGGCCCGTGGGTAAAATCTCAAATGGCAATGCGATATTTAACCTTTAGCGAAACAAAAATTACCGGCCCCGGTAAAACAAAGGTTCAATTGGTTCAACCCGCCGAAGAATTTCAGGATACACATACGCTGGCATTTAAACTTGCTGATAGCGAAACTGCTGAAATGGCTGATTTGGTGAATAAAATTGTTGCCCGTCCTGCCTTGAGTGAAATACCAAATATTATTGATGGCAGTCTTCAAACATCGGTTGAAATGAATGTGAAAGAGATGCCGGAAGTAGAATTTGAAATTAATTTTAAAAAGAAAATAACCGCCCGGCAGTTTACAATTACTCCTTCTGATAGGGTAAAATGTATGTGCAAGTTATTTGCCGAAGTAAAAGGGAAGACAGCGTTGATAAGCACTTTTAAATTTGATAGAAGTAATTTGGCTGAAAAAGTGGGGCCCATAGTTCTTGGTAAACTGGCCATTTCATTGCCGGATATTGTTTCAGATAAGTTCATTTTAAAATGTTCTGATTTTGATGGACGCCAGGCCACTGTTGGTTTTTCTGAGATAAATATTTCGGAAACTCCTGTAATCGACCATTATATCGAGAAACAACTGGGGAAAATGTATCCAACCCCAACGCCCGACTGGTACAGCTACCAATGGGCTGCCCAGGATGAAATTGAAAACAATAAATTGGCGATAAATGAAGTTTTGGATATTTCTGAAAATGTTGATGACGAGGGAAGGCTTGATTGGGATGTTCCTGAAGGAAACTGGACTGTAATGCGCATTGGAATGGCTCCTACAGGTGCAAAAAACCATCCAACAGCTCCGCAGGGATTGGGTTACGAGGTAGATAAAATGAGTAGTGCGTTGGTGCAGGTTCATTTCGATAATTTTATTGGCGAATTGCTAAAACGTATTCCCGAAGAAAGCAAACCTGCATTTAAATATGTAATTGCCGACAGTTATGAAATGGGGTCTCAAAACTGGACCGATGGTTTTGGTGCTAAATTTTATGAAAAATATGGGTACGATCCCGTGAAATACTTACCCGTGCTTTCCGGACGCGTTGTGGGCAGCGTTGACGAGTCGGAACGCTTTCTGTGGGATTTACGCCGTGCGGTAGCCGATGATGTGGCCTATGAATACGTTGGAGGATTAAAAAAGGCAAGTAATACACATAACCTGCAAATCTGGCTCGAAAATTACGGACACTGGGGTTTTCCTTCCGAATTTATGATGTATGGAGGGCAATCGGATTTAATATCGGGTGAATTCTGGAATGAAGGCGCACTCGGAAATATCGAATGTAAAGCTTCTTCTTCAACGTCGCATGCTTACGGAAAAGGAAGAACTTCGGCCGAGGCATTTACTGCAGCAAACAAGGCTTATTTACGCCATCCGGCAGAGCTTAAAAAGCGCGGCGACTGGTCGTTTACCGAGGGGATTAACCATTTTATTCTGCACCTGTATATTCACCAGCCCGATGATAGCCGGAAACCCGGGATGAATGCTTGGTTTAGTACCGAGTTTAACCGGCATAATACCTGGTTTGGTCAGGCAAATTATTACTTCGATTATTTGCGCCGTAACCAGCATTTGTTGCAACAGGGAAAATACGTTGCCGATGTATGCTATTTTATTGGTGAAAATGCACCGGTAATGACTGGCGTTCGCACACCTGAAATTCCCGATGGCTATTCTTACGATTATATTAATGCCGAGGTAATTTTAAACCGCTTGTCGGTTAAAGATGGAAAATTTGTGTTGCCCGACGGAATGTGCTATAATGTAATGGTGCTTCCTCCGCTGAAAACTATGCGTCCGGAGGTGCTTGCAAAAATACAAGAATTGGTTGCCGAAGGAGGTGTTGTACTTGGCCCGAAACCTGAGAAATCGCCCAGTTTACAGAATTATCCCGGGTGCGACAAGGAGCTTAACGGGCTGGCGGCCAAATTGTGGGCAAGCTACTATACTGCAGGAAAGATGCAAAATAACTATGGGCAAGGAAAAGTATTTGATGGCTACTCGCTGGAACAGGTATTTAAAATTGTCGGAATTGAAAAAGACGTAGATTGTACTGATGCATCTGTTCTTTGGACGCACAGAACCATGCCGGGAATGGAGATTTATTTCATCACGAACCAAAGCGACGATGAAGTTGAAATTAATCCATCGTTTCGCACAGAAGGATTAAAGCCCCAGTTGTGGGATGCAATGACCGGAGAAATCCGTCAACTGCAGGAATATTCGGTAAAAAATGGAAGAACCCGCGTTCCTTTAAAACTTGAGGGAAAAAGAAGCTGGTACGTGGTCTTTACCAATGCTGGCAATTCGGTAATTCAGCCGGCAAAGCAAACTAATTTCTCAGAAGCCGAAGTGCTTGCAACTATTGACGGTCCGTTTGATGTCGATTTTTTGAATAAAAAGATTGGTCCAAAAGAGAAGCAAACATTTGAGGTGCTAAAAGATTGGTCGGTTTCGGAAAAAGAAGAGATTAAATATTACTCGGGGCGTGCAGTTTACGAAACAAATTTCACGATTAATGAACTGCCCGAAGGGAAAGACCTGTTCATTAACCTTGGAGAAGTGGCTGTTATGGCAGAGCTTAAAATAAATGGGAAGCTGGCCGGGGGAGTTTGGATTCATCCTTATCGGTTGAATATTTCTGAGTTTGTAAAACAAGGAGAGAATAAACTTGAAATTGAGGTGGTTAACCTCTGGCGCAACAGAATGATACGCGATAAAGGCCTTTCGCCTGACGAAAGGTATACATGGAACGTTATTGACGATATTAAAGTTGACGAAAAACCCCATTCTTCAGGTCTTTTAGGGCCTGTACAAATCGAATGTTTATAGGAAATTATACATAAAATAGAACGATATGCAAACATTGCTTAAATCAACTGGCCTGATTGTTATTTTGCTCACCATTTTGGGTGTGAGCGCTTATTCAAAAACGGTTTCTGTAAAATCGCCCAACGGAGAAACTGAATGTGTTTTAAACGTTGGTGAAAAGTTAACCTATTCCGTTTTATACAGAGGAGAAAAGGTTATTCTGGATGGAAATATGGGATTGAAGATAAAAAGTGGCCCTGTTTTGGGTTTAAATCTCGAAGTTGTCGAAAGTGCAGTTCAGGAGGTTAACGAAACCTGGAAACCTGTTTATAACCCGAACGAAACTATTTTGAACCACTACAACGAATTAACGGTAGATTTTGAAGAATTAAAATTTCCAGGCCGAAAATTTCAGGTTATTGTAAGGGCTTACAACGATGGAGTTGCTTTTCGATATATGGTTCCGCAAGGTTCCGACCGTCAAAAATGCAACCTTGAAAATGAACTAACTACGTTTAATTTTGAAAGCGATGTTACTTGTTGGGCTGCCAATTACAAGGGTTTTAAATCTCACCAGGAAGGACATTTTAATAAACAGCCATTAAGCGGATTATCACCACAAGGATATTACGGCCTGCCATTAACCCTGAAAGTTTCAGAAAATTGTTATGCTGCAATTACAGAGGCTCACCTGGATAAGTGGGCCGGAATGTATTTACGAACCTCTCAGCATCCAAAAGAGCTGAGAACTGTCCTGTCTAATATAAAAAATAATGGAGTGGAAGATAGGTTTATATGTACATTGGAATTACCACACAAATCACCATGGAGAGTGATAATGCTCGGCGAAAAGCCCGGAGATTTGATAGAATCAGAAATGGTGTCGAACCTTAATCCGCCCTGCAAAATAGAAGAAACGTCGTGGATTAAACCTGGTATTTGCACCTGGGACAGCTGGTGGAGCCGCAATGTTAATATGGAGAACGACGAAATAAAGAAATTTATCGACCTGGCAGCCGAGAATGAATACCCTTACATGCTCATTGACTGGCAGTGGTATGGCGAGTATAACAAACCCGAAGCCGATGTTACAACGTTAGCAGAGCAATTGGATATGCCAATGCTTATTAGTTACGCTAAACAAAAAAACGTAAAACTTTGGTTGTGGTTGTATTGGACAGATGTGAACCGTAACATGGAAGAAGCCTTTAACCTTTATGAAAGCTGGGGAATAGCTGGTGTAAAAATCGATTTTATGGCACTGGATGGATATGAAATGGTAGAGTGGTATCACAATACCGTTAAACTGGCAGCCCAACACCATTTAATGGTAAATTTTCATGGAGCGTATAAACCAACAGGAATAAGGCGTACATGGCCTAACCTGATGACTCGTGAAGGCGTATTGGGCAACGAGTACAATAAATTCACTTACAATGTTACACCGGAACACAATGTAACTTTGCCATTTACCCGAATGTTGGCCGGACCGATGGATTACACTCCCGGAGGATTTGTTAACGCGTTAAAAGGCGAATTTAAGCCACAAAAAAATACAATGGTTATGGGAACCCGCTGTCACGAACTGGCAAAATTTGTAGTGTTCGACAGTCCGGTTACTACGTTGTGCGACCACCCTGAAAACTATAAAAACCAACCGGGTATGGACTTTTTACAGAAGGTAAAAGCTGTTTGGGATGAGACAAAAGTGTTGCAAGGCGCGATAGGTGAATATATTGTAATGGCGCGAAAAAGCGGCAACAAATGGTTTATTGCAGGAATGACCAACAGCGATGCCCGCTTGTTGGAAGTAGATTTGGATTTTCTCCCCGATGATTCGTATACCATTGATTTGTATAAAGACGGGGAAGCAACAAAACTTAATGCAACGAAACTTGAAAAAATGAAGTTGAAATTGCACCGGGCAGAAAAACTTAAAATCGAGTGTGCCCCCGGTGGCGGTTTTGTGGGTATTATTTCAAAATAATTGTTCAGCATGAAATTACTTAATCATTATATATTACTATTGTTTTTAATGGTTACCACCACAGTAACTGTTCAGGCTCAAAACTATAATTTTAAAATATTAACGGACATTAATCAAATCTGGAGAAACGAACTGCCTTCGGCCGAACGTATTAAAAGCGATGGTGTATGGTCGCTTCCCGGAAATTCCGGAGCTATTCCTTTAACAGAGTGGAAAGCCGGTTTTAACAAACTGGGGCCGGGAATTGTGTTTACAGAAGAATACTTTGAAAAATTTCCAAAGAAAGCATTTACACCAACAAAAGAGATTATTGGACAGGATAATATTGAAATGGTGTGCATTTACGCCGAACCAAAGGTGGTTGCCAACGACCCCCATTCAACAACGATTGTGTTTGATGAGATTATTGACAGTGTAGCGCATGCTAGCGGTAAAAAGGTAATTGTTTTATCGCGCAGTTATAGCATACCAAATTGGAAAAACGAATTGCTACGGGCACTAAATAATGAAAACGTTGGGGGGGTTTGTTTTGAAGCACATGTTACACATACCAAAGAAATTGTTGATTTTAAAATAATTGTAGGCCTGCAATTGGCTTTGGACAGAAACAAACTTGCCTTTTTATTGCTTCCCCCCGATGGCGGAGCGGATAACAATTACAGATATGAAGACCATATGGAGACAACATTCAAATACCTGGATAAAGAATCGAATTTACTCCGGCAGTCTGATTTTCATATTGTTGTAGCAGCCTATAACCGGTTGAGAGAAGATAAAAATACCACCATGCTGGGTGAGCGTAATTCAGTTGAAGCGGGCGTGAAGCGGCTTATTTATTTAAGAGACAATCAATAATCGGGGCATATTGGTGTCACAAAAAATCAGTAGATGGATAATAGGAAGAAGATAAAGCTTACTGCCTATGAGGTGCGTGAAGATGAAAGGATTTTTTTTGAAGAACAGGCAAAGCTCCTGAATCTGGAAATTATTTATACTTCTGAAACTTTAAATCGAAAAACACTTACTCTTGCCGGGAATAGCATAGCCGTCACAACGCTGGGGCAAAGCCGGATTGATAAAGCACTAATAACCTGTATTAAGCAAATGGGTATCCAATGCGTGGCTACACGAACTGTTGGGGTAAACCATATCGATGTTAATGCAGCCAAAGCACTGGATATTCATGTTAGTAGTGTAAATTATGCTCCCAATGGTGTGGCCGATTATACCGTGATGTTAATTCTTATGAGCCTGCGGAAATACAAGCAAGCTTTGTTTCGTATTAATGTTAATGATTATTCATTATCAGGTTTACGTGGAAAAGAAATGAAAGACCTCACCATTGGAGTTGTTGGTACCGGAAGTATTGGGAAACAGGTGCTTAAAAATCTGGCGGGATTTGGCTGCGAGTTAATTGCCTGTAGCAGACACGAAGCTGAGGATGTAAAGGATATTGCGAGGTATGTGTCGTTGGAAGAACTGTACGCTTTGGCCGATGTGATTAGTTTTCATGTTCCTCTTACCGATAAAACCAGCCAGATGGTAAATCGTAACAGCATTCAATCAATGAAAGATGGAGTGGCTTTAATTAACTGCGCCAGAGGTGAAATTATGAATATTAATGACCTTATTGAAGGTATCGAAAATCAAAGAATAGGAGCGTTGGCAATGGATGTTTTTGAGAATGAAAGCGGTATTTACCATCACGACCGGAAAAACGACATCATTAGTAATCGCGAAATGGCATATATCAGGCAATTCCCCAATGTAATTACAACCCAGCATATTGCATTCTATACCGATGCGGCAGTTCAAAGTATGGTAAACGGTGCTTTAGTTAATATCGTGTCGGCGGTGCATTACGGGGTGCACAAAATTGAAACTGTTTTGTCGTGTTAAAATAGTTTTGGATGAACGGTAAACAACAGAAGGAGTGGATAATTAAATATAAATAACGATGTTTTGTAGATTTTTGTGTTGGATGAAATTAAATGTGTTTATACTGGCGTTGTTAGGCACTTTTGGATGCTCCTTTTCCGGGCATACTGAAAAGCAGCCTAACATTATTTTTCTGTTAACCGACGACCAGCGCTGGGACGCCATGGGAGCCATGGGAAATAAAATAATTCAAACGCCTAATATGGACGACCTGGCAAATAATGGCGTGTTGTTTACCAATGCCCACGTGACCACCTCAATTTGTTGCAGTAGCCGCGCAAGTATTCTCTCCGGGCAGTACGTTTCAAGGCACGGAATAGAAGGTTTTCGTACTCCGTTTTCGCCGGCGGCACTTCAGCAAACTTACCCCATGTTATTAAAAAACAATGGTTATTCCATTGGTTTTATCGGCAAATACGGTGTGGGAAATCCGCAGGATTTTCCCGATTCGTTGTACCATTACTGGGGCTGCGATGCCTTGCACCAACCTAACTATGAGAACGAAGATGGAGAGGGGAACTTTATTCACTACACAGATATTGTAAGTAGCCGTATCAACGAATTTCTGGAAAGGTTCGGGAAAGACGAAAAACCTTTTTGTTTGTCGGTAAGTTTTAAGGCTCCACACTGCCAGGATGGCGACCCTCGCCAGTTTATTTACGCTGAGCGTTATAAAAAATTGTATGCTAATGTAGAATTTGCCTTGCCCGAAACTGCCGGTTCGTCGTATTATTCCTTCTTCCCACAAGATTTCAGGATACCGGTATTTAATGGCGTAGAACGACAAAATGAGGCTCGTAAACGTTGGGAAATACGTTTCCCCGATAAAGAAAAGTTCCAGGAATCGGTGCGTTCGTATTATCGTTTAATAAGCGGAGTTGACGATGCCATTGGAATACTCAGAAAGAAGTTGGAGGAAATAGGTAAAGCCGAAAATACAATAATAGTTTTTATGGGCGACAACGGTTTTTACCTGGGCGAACACGGATTGGCCGGAAAATGGTATGCGCACCGCGAGTCGGTTAAAGTACCGTTTTTTGTTTTCGACCCCAGAGCTGATGAAAGCCAAAGAGGAAAAAGAGTTGATGAATTTGCATTGAATATTGATGTGGCACCCACCATTTTATCGCTGGCAGGTGTTGAAATACCTGAAACAATGCAGGGAATAAATGCACTGGATTTGCTCTCACATAAAACACCCGAAAGGGAAATGTTTTTTTACGAGCACAACCTTGATATTCCGACAATACCCAATTCCGAGGCCGTGATTTCGAAAAAATACAAATACATAAAATACGCTGACCTGAGTACTCCTTTTGAAGAATTTTACGACCTGGAAAACGATTCTCTTGAAAAAGTAAATTTGGTTGGGGAGGAAAAGTATGCAGATGCAGTACAAGAGTTCAGAAAATACCTGGAAGTAATGGGCAACGAAGTGAAATAACCACACTTCGCTTAAAATAGGACATATCAGCAAATCGTTGACACAAATCAGCACGCTCTTGTTTTGAAACTTTTGTTATTTCACGGTTTAATAAGAAATAATAAAACTTCGATGAGAACAATTGTTTTAAGTTGCCTTTTACAAATTGTATTTTTGTATACTTCGTTTGCCCAAAATACAAAGGCACACGAACCTTTAAATATTATTTTTATTCTTGCCGACGACTGGGGCTGGACCGACTGGCAGATGAACGGGCGTAACGAGGGTTCCGCGTTTTACGAAACGCCTAACCTCGATAAATTGGCAAGCCAGGGAACATTCTTTTCGCAGGCATATGCACATCCGCTTTGTTCGCCTTCGCGTGCGGCTTTTCTTACCGGTAAATATCCTGGAGCCAGATTGCACATGCACGCTGCAATAACGGGAGCCAGCACATCGAATCCGGTTCTGCCCGGTTCGGCAGGCGCAGATATAAAAACTTGCTTCCCCGAATCGAAAAACCATTTACCGCTGGAGGAAATTACCATAGCTGAAGAACTTAGAAGTGCTGGTTATAAAACCTTTCAATTTGGCAAATGGCATTTAGGAACCCCGGACTTTTATCCTACAAAACAAGGATTCGACCATGAATTTGCGGTTGGAGGTGCGGGACCCGGAAGGGGTGGCTATTTTGCTCCGTATAACGGGCTTGGTAGTTTACCACAGGGCCCCGAAGGTGAATATATTACCGAAAGGATTACCGATGAAGTGTGCAAAACAATTGAAAATGTAAAAGACGAAAAATTCTTTATCTATTTCGCGCACTTCAATGTTCATTCTCCTTATGAGGCAAAAGCTGATGTGGTTGAAAAATACAGGCAAAAACTGGTGAAAGGTTCTTTGGGGAAGCATAAAAATCCGGTAATGGCTGCCATGATAGAAGCCCTGGATGAAAGTGTGGGTAAGGTAATGAATAAGCTGGAGGAACTGGGGATTGAAGAAAATACAATGGTAGTTGTAATGGGCGATAATGGAGGTGTGCACTGGACAAACGATAAAAATAATCCGGACATACCCGTTACATCGAATGAGCCTTTGCGAGCCGGTAAATGCTGTTTTTACGAAGGAGGAGTACGGGTACCACTGCTTATTAAATTTCCGGGTAAGGAAAAAGCCAGAGCCACAGAAAATACGCCTGTACATATTATCGATTTTTATCCTACATTTTGTAATATCGCGGGAATTGAGATTTCGAAAGAAAAGGATGTTTGCGATGGGAAAAATATTATGCCTTTACTAACAACCAGCGGAGTGCTGGAACAGCGACCATTGTTTTGTCATTTTCCGCGTAAAAAGCAGATTGGCGCTGATGTTGGTGGTTCGTATATTCGCGAGGGAGATTACAAATTGTACCGTTTGTATGGCTTAAATGACGATGCTACTGATGCTTACGAACTTTATAATGTTTGTTCTGATTTAAGTGAAACACGTGATTCGATAGGGTATTTGCCTGAGATTGCCACTAACCTTAAATCAAAATTGGCGAACTGGCTCAACGAAACAGGGGCTTTGATTCCCGTTCCCAATCCGCATTATATCAGGCCTGAATAGTGGTGCTGTTGTTGGGTATCAGCATGATGATGAATAATATGTGCAATAAATAGTGATAATTGTTTTAAGATAGCGCGTGCTTATTGGATGAGAAAGGTGATGAAAATAGCGGTAATATTTCTTTGTTTTTATGTTAGTGTTTTAAGTGCCCTGGCCACGAATGCACATTTTCAGAACATTTCTATCGAACACGGCTTGTCGAACCTTAACATTAATACACTTTGCCAGGATAATCAGGGGTACATTTGGATTGGCACGCAACGGGGGCTTAACCGTTTTAATGGCTACGAATTTCAACAATATTATTTCGATAGAAACGATTCGCTGGGACTAAGTTCTGATTTAATTACGGCACTTTATTGCGACTCGGATGATTGCTTATTTGTGGGCACCAATAATGGACTTAGTTGCTACAATATTCGGGAGCAAAAATTTATCAGGCGTTTTACTGAAATTGGAGCAAGATACATACTGGACATAAAAAAATGGAACGGAGAGTTGTATGTTGCAACAGATAGTGGTTTGTATAAAGTATTGCAATCAGGCGAAGTAACTCTTATCTCCGAACGGATTCGAATTAATGTATTGTTTGTTGACAGAAAGAAGCGCTTGTGGTGTGGCAGCAACCGGGAATTGTTATTTGTAGAAAATAATTCGGTTGTACATGCTTTTTCCGGAAATGAAGCTTTTCTGCATGGTCCAAACATTATAAATTCAATTTACGAGGATTACCAGCGAAATCAAATATGGCTTGGAACCAACAACGGAATTACCCTGTTCGGTACCGCAACAATGAATGCAGCAAAGAACCTGAACGGAACAACGCCTGATGTTATGCTTTCGGGGTGTAAAATTGAATTTATTATTGAGAAAACTGCCGGAATAATTTGGATAGGCACCTATAATTCGGGGTTGTACGAATACAATGTATCTACAGGAAAACTAGGTTTGTTAAACTCAGATAATGTTATTTCAGGCTTAAATTCTAAAAGTTTTTCATCAGTGTTGGTCGATAATTGTGGTAATACCTGGCTGGGGACTTTCGACAATGGTTTGGCCGTTAATTTCAAATATTTTAAAAACTTTAATCCCGATGCCAATCTAAATCGCCTGACAAAAAATAAGTTTATTACCAGTATCAGTTCATTTGGAAATAGTTCATTACTTATTTCTACACGTGGGGATGGTTTTTACACCTACAATAAAACAACCGGTAACAGTTGTCATTATACAAGCGGGAATAGCGATTTGGGGAGCAACTTTTTAAAAAATACCTGCCTCGATAATAGCAACCAGGTGTGGATTGGAAGTTTGTCTGGAATACAGGTTTTTAATCTTTCAACTCAAACATTCTATAACCTATCTCCTGAAATTAAAATTGGGTACTCCACTATTTTTTGCGATAAAGAGTGGATTTATTTGGGAATTCCCGGGCTTGGATTGATGGTTTTTGACAAAGACAGAAGCTTAATCTACCACATTGAAAAGTGTGGCCCCAATATTACAAAGATTGTAGAAGTTAATGAAAATGAATTGTTGTTAACCAGCTTTGGCAGAGGTGTTTATTTGTATGATAAAAATACTAAAAACGCTATTCCCCTTCATGAAAAATTTCCCGAAGTTGAGGGCTTAAACAGAATTGTTACGGCACATATTGACAAAACAGGTGATTTTTGGTTAGGAAGTTACTTGTGGGGAATGTATTGTGTCGACCGTAAAAACGGAACAATATCGAACTTCGATAAAAGTACCGGTTTGCCCAGTAACGATGTAATCGGTATTGTTGAAGATGAATACAACCAGTTGTGGTTAAGTACTTCGTATGGATTGTCGCGGTTGAATAAAAATACGGGCACGATAAAAAATTATTTTATAAACGAAGGCGTTAATAACACGCAGTTTCACGAAAAATCGGCTTTTCGGAGCGATGATGGAATGATTTTTATTGGCGGAAATTACGGGCTAACGTGTTTTTATCCCGAGCAGTTGGTTTTGCCCAATGTTGCTCCGCTGCGATTAATTTTGGAAGAGTTACAAGTATTGAACAATACGGTTATGCCTTCATCTGATGGCCGCATTCTGAAAGAGCCCATTTCATTCGCTTCAAAAATTACCCTGTCGCATAAAGAAAAAGAGTTCAGCTTAAAACTAACTGCATTCGATTTTCTCTCTTCTGAACAAGTGCAATATGCATACAGGCTAAAAGGTTTAGATAAAAACTGGATTGAGATCGGGACACGTCGCCTAGTATCTTTTGCTTATTTAAAACCCGGTACCTATACATTTCAGTTTAAAGCAAAATCAACCGATGGCGACTGGTCTGAACCATCAAAACCTTTGGAAATTGAAATAAGGCCAGCTCCCTGGTTTGCCTGGTGGGCATTAAGTTTGTATGCCCTTATTATTGCATTAACAACATGGGGTGTTTTCCGGTTCTTATTCAGGCTGAAATTATACCGCCATAAACTTGAAATGGAACAGTACGAGCATCAGCGCGAAAAAGATATCCACGAAATGAAACTGCGTTTTTTTACGAATATTTCGCACGAGTTTCGTACGCCATTAACCATCATATCGGGGCTGGCCAAACAGTTAACCGATAGTAACAAAAGCGAACAGCAAAAAAGCCAGGTAATACAAAGTCTGCAACTTAACATTAAACGTTTGTTAAAGCTGGTGAACCAAATTTTGGTATTTCGTGAGTTGGAGAAGGATACCCTGGAATTAAAACTGAAAACGCAAAATATAGCAGTTTTAGTGGCCGATGCCGTTAAGCCCTTTGAATTTTATGCAGCGAAAAAGGATATCGCGATTCATTATTCAAACGTTGACAATTACAACCTGGCGCTTGACGATGATAAAGTAGACAAGGTGTTGAGTAATATAATAGCGAATGCAGTAAAATTTACGCCAAACGGCGGAAACATTAAAATAAGTTCGCAGATTTTAAATGCCAACCAGGTTAAAAGTGCTTACGAAACAGCCACGCTTCCGGAATCAGAAAGTTTTATACAGATACAAATTGCAGATAGCGGACTGGGAATTGAACCCGCTAATTTGAAGACTATTTTTCAGCGGTATAAAAAATTTGATTCAGAACAAGCCGATTATTCAGGAACCGGAATTGGCCTGGATTTTTGTCAAAAACTAATTTCCCTACACAATGGATATATCAAGGCCGAAAATGCGAAAGAGCGAGGCGCAGTTTTTTCTTTTGTATTGCCCGTAAATCAAAATAATCTGGCAACCAGTCTTACTGAGGCGGTGGTCGAAAATGGCGGGGCGGTTTCAGTAACAAGTCAAACAAAAGAAATTATAAAAAGAAAGCATAAAACAGTACTGGTAGTTGAAGATGATGCTGAACTCAATCAGTTGCTTACCGAAAGTTTGAAGGAGTATTATTCAGTATTGTCGTCGTTTGATGGAAGTGAAGCACTCGAACTTATCGAAAATAAAGCAATTGATTTAATTGTGAGCGATGTAATGATGCCCAGCGTAAATGGCTTTGAGTTTTGTGAACAAGTGAAAACAAGTGAAAAATGGGCGCACATTCCTTTTATTTTATTGTCGGCAAAAACCGATATCGAGACCCAGATTTCGGGTTTAAACACTGGAGCCGATTTGTACATTACAAAACCATTTGAGATGAATTACCTGCTTGCAGTAGTAGACAGTCAAATGAGTAATCGCGAAAAAATTCATCAGATTTTTATGAATGGGGCAATGCCTAAATTCGAAAAAGATGAGCTCAATCAAAACGACATTCTCTTTTTGAAAAAAGTAAATAAACTAATTGAAGAAAATTACCGGAACACAGCATTTAATGTGGCCGATTTGGCTCAATTAATGAATATGAGCCGCTCTACTTTCTACCGCAAGTTTATCGGGCTTACCAACGTTACTCCCAACGATTATATTAAGAAGTTTAAAGTGAACAAGGCCGTTGAGTTATTAAAAACCAAAAGTTATTCCATTGCTGAAACCAGCGAACTGGCCGGTTTTGCTACACAAGGCTACTTTTCTACTACCTTTAAAAATGAAATGGGATTAACCCCCAGCGAGTTTGTAAAGAAAAACGTGTAAGCAGCCTGCCGTTCATTTTTATTTGACGCAATTTTAGAAAAAAGACACAATTTTAGAACTCCCTTGTTATTTGAGACAATAACGTAAATAGTTGAACTTATTACAGACAAAATATCACTTCAATTTGTCTAGGTTCAAACCGTTAAAATAATTCAAAATCAATTTTATAGACTTATGAAGAAAACATTTTTGATGCTTCTCCTATTCCTTATATCAGTATGCGGATGGGCGCAAGTACAAAAGATTTCAGGTACGGTAGTCGATGAAGAAAAAAAGCCGATACCTGGCGTAACTGTTCTTGTAGAGGGGACTACTAATGGTACATTAACAGATATGGATGGCAAGTTTCAATTGTCTGTTAATAATTCAGAGGCTTTAGTCCGGTTCTCGTTTATTGGAATGAAAACACTGGTTGTTCCTGTAAACGGAAAGTCAGTTATCGATGTAACCTTAAAACAAGATGTTCTCGGACTGGAAGAGGTCGTGGTAGTTGGATATGGTCAGCAAGAAAAAGCAAGTGTAGTTGCGGCCATTTCTTCCATTGGTGCCGACGAAATTGTGCGTACACCAACCTCTAACCTGGCAACCGGTTTGGCTGGTAAAATGCCGGGTTTAACTGTAATGCTCAAAGGTGGTGAGCTCGGTAACGAGGACATTAACATGTACATTCGCGGGCAGGCAACAACCAACAATACACAGCCGCTGGTATTGGTCGATGGTATCGAGCGTGAACTTACAACCGTAGATGCGTATGATGTTGAATCAGTAAATGTTTTAAAAGATGCGTCAGCTACAGCTGTTTATGGAGTAAGAGGGGCCAACGGTGTTATTTTGGTAACAACAAAGAAAGGGCAGGTTGGTAAACCCATTGTTACCGCCAACGCCAACTATTCAATGCAGTACGTTGAACGTTTGCCCCAACCTTTAAATGCTGTCGATTACATGACCGTGCGAAACAGCGCAATCGAAATGCATAATCAGGCCACCGGTGGCAATTCTCCATTAGCCTTTGAACAGGAACTAGTTGATAATTACACTGATTACATGGCTAGATTCCCAACCTATTATGTCGATCGTGACTTTTACGGAGAGTACATGAAAGACTATACTCCAATGTTAAAGTCAAGTGTAAACATGAGAGGTGGGACCAAAAAAACCAAATATTTTGCAAGTATGGGCTATACAGGGCAAACCGGGCCATTTAAAACCGAAGGATGGGACGAATATAACTTCAAAAACAGTCAGCGCCTGGATCGTTTTAACTACCGGGCTAATGTTGATTTACAGATTAATGATTTATTGAAAGTTTATTTGAACCTTTCAGGATATTTACAGGATAAACATGATCCAACAGTAAACGGAAGCTCTTCCGGATCAATTAATACTTATGGAGCCAATTATTCAACCTTAATGGCCCAGTTCACCGATATTCCATCAATTTCATTTGCCGATGTTAATGAATATGATCAGGTATTATCAGCTCCGGGGCGTAAAGACCGGGTACCTTTTGGATCATTAAACCGAACAGGTTACCGTACAGCTACCACAAATACCCTTCAAACTACTGTGGGATTAAATATGGATTTACCATTCATTACAAAAGGTTTAAGTGCAAGGGCGCAGGTATCGTACGATAGCAGGGCTACCCACATTAGAGGGTACCGAAGAACCTATGCTACATATATTGCAGTACTTAATGAAGTGGATGGAGAACAGGTAGTTGAATATGTTTCGAACAATGGCGATCCCGATTCTGATTTATCATCGGCACTAACACAAAGCTTTTCAACAAATTTCGACCTTGAAGGGGCATTAAACTATGCGCGTAAGTTTGAGCAGCATAATGTTACCGGAATGTTGCTGTATAAACAAAGTCAGTCAGTTAATAACATTGATATTCCCCGAAATTATGTTGGTATTGTAGGAAGGCTTACCTACAGCTATGCCCGGAAGTATATGACAGAATTCAACTTTGGGATGAACGGTTCTGAACAGTTTGCTCCAGGGAAACGGTTTGGATTCTTTCCATCTGTATCACTGGGATGGACACTTACCGAGGAAGAATTTATGAGTAATGTTGGTTTCCTCGATTATCTGAAAATACGTACTTCTTTTGGCCAGGTTGGAAACGACAGAATGGGAGGTCAGCGGTTTTTATATTTACCCAACTGGACACAGGCCCAGAACGGATATTTTTCCGGCATGTGGAGACCCAATGGTATGCCCAGTGCTACCTTCGAAAGTACAATGCCCAACATGAATATTACCTGGGAAGTTGCCAATAAATATAATGCAGCTATTGAAACCCGCGTTTTTGATTACATAAAACTAGATGTTGATGTGTTTTATGAAAAACGTTCGTCGATATTAACCGGCGTGTCGCTTATTCCTGAATACATGTACGGGCAATCTAATTTGCCTCCAACCAATGCCGGAGTAATGAGTAACAAAGGATTTGAAGTAACGCTTGGCTATTCAAAGTCGTTTAAAAACGATTTGTGGATAAACACCAGGTTTAGTGCAACTTTTGCCCGTAATAAAATTGTAAAAATGAATGAAACTCCTCTGGACGACTCTTATGCTTATCCATACACTACAGAGGGATTCAGCCGTGGTGTAATGTGGGGCTACGATTGTTTAGGCTATTTCGAGAGTACCGAGGAAATTCAGAATTGGGCTGATATGTCGGCATTATCCACAAACGTTTTACCGGGCGATTTAAAATACCGCGATGTTAACGGCGATGGATATATCGACTCGAAAGACCTTATACCAATGGAATATCCGAACATTCCGGAGTGGAATTATTCGTATACGTTTTCTGCTGGTTACAAAAATTTCGATTTCTCGGTTTTGATTGATGTGGCCACCAACTATATGTATAATTTCTACGGAAGAGGCGTATTGGATTGGGAGAACCAGGAAATTGGAAGCTACAAAAACTATTTCGAACTTCATAAATACGCCTGGACACCCGAGCGCTATGAAAATGGAGAGAGAATTGAATACCCCAGGTTGCATCACGACGGAATAACAATCAGTAAAAATCCAAGCTCTTATTGGATGAAAGAAATGTGGTTTGCCCGGCTGCGGAACATCGAATTTGGTTATTCTATTCCGGAGCGTGCATGTAATAGTATGAAAATAAGTAAGGCTCGTGTATTTGTAAATGGCCAAAATATTTTCACACTCGATAATATGCCTTTTAAGTATTTCGATCCCGAGGTAACCAATTCATTGGCTCATCCTGTGCTTTCAACTGTAAACGTAGGACTGAATGTTACTTTTTAATTCTATGGACAACGCAAAAAATTGAGAATAATGAAAAATATAAAATACTCATATTACTTATCACTTATTTGTCTTCTGGCTATTATGCTTTCAGGCTGCGAAGACGTATTTGAAGACGCACTTAACCGAGAAGCAAATTCGCGCGAAACACTTGATGGTGTGTTAGACGATGCCAATAAAGTGAGGGGTTTACTTTCGGCAAGTTACGCCGGAATGGAAGCTGATAGGAATCCGCATTACTTCTGGTGTACCGATGAAGCGTTAACTGATAATGCATTCGATGCGCAAGGGCAATCGAGTGGCGATTGGCGCTCCGGAAAATTATCTCCCGATTACAGCCCTGTTTGGTTTAACAGGAGTACCGGCCAGTCAAGCGCAACCGGCTGGTGGGATGGCGGCTGGTGGGGTGCCTATTGGGGCGCAATCCGGCATTGTAATACGCTAATGGAAAATGCTAAAAATATAACCGTTTCAAAGTCGGAAATGCCACAGGAGGAGATTAACCTGATGGTAGCCGAAGCAAAAACATTGCGTGCCTACTATCACTTTATGTTGGGATGTATTTACGGGCCTGTTCCTTTTATGGGTAAAAACATCGATGTGAATTTTTCGGAATGGCAGGATATGGAGCGTCCTTCTTATCAGGCATTAACCGATTCTATTATTACCCAGCTTGATGAGGTTATCAGTTCGGGGGCACTGCCACTGAAACGGAACTTCGAATCGAATGACGATAAAGAAAGAATAAGTCTTGGATTTGTATACGGTTTAAAAACAAGGGTTTTATTGTACAATGCCAGTCCTTTAAATAACCCGGATAATCGTGCTGATAAGTATGAGGCAGCAGCCAATGCCTGCGAACAATTCTTAAATCTGAATGCCTACGAACTCGATTCATGGGACTGGGACAACAGAGCTGATTCCAGAAAACTGTATATCTCACAAGTATCGGAAAGATTGGAGGAGAAAGAATTAATCTGGGGCTATGGCGGAGCTGGTCATAATGTTCATGGAATGAACCTTACTGCAACCGAATTCGGGAAACAGGCTGTTAAGATGGGGAATAAGGCAGGCGAGTGCCCAACGCAGGAAATTGTTGATTGTTACGAACTTGAAAACGGGGCATTGCTAATCGACCATTATGATGAAGTACATGAAAATCCGGTTTTTACAAATGAAGCCCTGGCAGCAGGATACGACGACTATAACGACCCTTACGGACAATATGGAATTTCGCCCAAACGAGACAAACGTTTTTACCGCGATATTATTCATAACGGAGGTTTTTACGGACTTGGATTTAATATTCCGTCAATTGCAGGTGGAGCACCAACCGACAGTATTTACGTGATGACATGGATTTCGGCCGATGGAAATAAAAGAGCAAACGGTACGGGTTCGAATGGGAACTCGGTTTCGGGCGACAAAAAGCGCACTTACACCGGTTATTACGGCGGGAAAGATAAAGGTGCGGCATACTACGGTGGAACCGGAAGTGGTGTTCCGTGCAGAAATGCCCGGATGCGATATGCCGAGATTTATCTGAATTATGCCGAAGCTTTATGTGGAGCCGGAAGGTTAAACGAAGCAGCCGAAGCGTTAAACAAAACCCGGGAAAGAGCTGAACAGCCACGAATTCAGGATGTTCCCAATGCTCAAATTGGAGACAAAGAGTGGTTAATGAAACGAATTCAGAACGAACGCAGAGTAGAATTAATGATGGAATGGATGCACCGTTTTATGGATGTTCGTCGCTGGGATGTAATTAGTAATCAAGATAACAATACTATAAGCGGTATGGAGGTGCTTAAACACGACGATGGTACATTCACGCATGTAAGGTATAAAATGCCCTGGTTGTGGGTTTGCCATAACGAAAAGCACAAAATCCTTCCTATTCCTAACAGCGACAAAAAGTTTTTGCGAAGTATACAACAACCGGTTGCCTGGGGAGGAACACCTTTTAAGTTCGAATAACGAGTTCCATATTACGGATACGAACCGAGGGTTTTTAAACATACAACTTAAATAAAATGAAAAAAATACAGAATAAACTACTGATTACAATTTGTTCCATTTTAACATTCTGTTCAGTTTTCGCCAGTAATGGAAATGTTGACCAGGATTCAGTTAAGGTGTCGAAAACGAATCAAAAAGAGTATGTCCCTTACGGGATACAGGAAAGAGACCAGGTTTCTGCAGCTATCTTTTCTATTAGCGGAGATGAATTAAGAACAATACCAACATCAAATTTATTTGTTGCCCTGCAAGGACGGATTCCCGGCCTGTCGATAGTACAATTAAGTGGAGAAGCAGGAGGAACAACAAATTTATATGTAGATATCCGTGGGAAAGATTCAGATAAATCGAACAAAATATTAACTATTGTTGATGGAGTTGAAAGAGAGGTAGCTGATGTTGATATTCATGATATCGAGCGGGTGTCGTTATTAAAAGATGCGGCTGCTGTTGCTTTATATGGTATGAGAGGCTCCAACGGGGTTTTAATGGTTACAACAAAAAACGGATTTGATGGAAAATCAAAAATCGATATTTCTGTTAATCACGCATTTGAAACCCCAACACGAATGCCCGAAATGCTAAATGCCTACGATTACGTAAATATGCATAATCAGCGAGTGGTAAACGACTATCGCGCGCTGGGCGAGGAAGTTCCCGAAAGACTTTTATATTCTGATTACGAAATTGAACGGTATAAACTGGGCGATAGCCAGGAGTTTTACCCAACACGCGACGTAATAAAAAATTTTACAAAGGATTTTATGCAAACCACACGGGCAAACATAAATTTTACCGGGGGAAACCAACAGGTGAAATATTTTGCCTCAATGGGGTATTTAACACAAGATGGGATATTTGAAACACAAGATTTTGATGAATACTATTACAACAATCAGGAACGTACCAATCGGTTTAATTTCAGAACCAATCTTGATATTACCTTAAATCCTACACTCGTTTTTAAAGTAAACATTGGCGGGTATTTGCAAAGCTATAACCGACCTTACATTAAAAAAGATGAAAGCTGGGGCTATTTAATTGGCAAGTTGTACGAAACACCCAACAATGCCTTTAACGACCTGACACCAGGTGGTGAGGTGTTGACAAATCAAAACCGATTAGGTTTTCGACCCAAAGAATCGGTGTATGCTTATTTAAACCGAACCGGGCTTGTACACGAAAGCAGCACCCGGTTGGGGAATACATTTACCCTGGAACAAAAGTTATCAAACATAACTCCGGGATTAAAAGCTACGGGGCAACTGTCGTTCGATGTATTTTCGAATAGTATTGCCAACCGAAGTCGCTCGTACGAAGCATGGGAAGTTGTAGCTTTACCTGGCGCAGGCGGAATTGATTCGTTAGGGTATGTTCAGATTGACGGTACTTCAAATAGCGGCTTATCTGATAAACAAGGTAAATTCTTTAGCTACATGTATAATTTTCGGGGGCAGATTGATTACGCCAGAAAATTTGATAAACATGATGTTACCGCTTTGGTGTTTTTCGAGCGTCAGTTAAATCAGCAACAAAGTTATTTATCAACAAACTATTTAAACCTGGCCGGCCGTGTGGCATATTCCTACGATAAAAGATATGCACTTGAGGTAAATGCCTCCTACCAGGGGTCAGAGCAGTTTGCACCGGGTAAACGATGGGGGGTGTTTCCATCGGTTTCAGGAGCATGGATTATTTCGAACGAGAATTTTATGAAGGATAACAATGTTTTTACCTACCTGAAACTACGCTCTTCGTTCGGAGTAATTGGCAATAGTGTTTATAACTATGGAGGTGCAAACCAGTATTTATACCTTACAACATGGCACCAAAATTCGAATGAAGACCAACTGGGTAACATGGATATTACCTGGGAAAAATCGAAAAAAACAAATATTGGATTAGATGCACAGTTGTTTAACGCTTTAACATTAAGTGCCGATGTGTATTACAATAAGAATACAGACATTATAATTGATAAAATAGCTACTGCACCCGGAGGATTTATAGGATTGGATAAAACCTCAGGGATTACACCTCCACGAAATTTGGGTGAAATTGAAAACAAGGGCTTTGAGTTGTTTGCTAGTTATAATAAGGTGCTAAATAATGGCTTAATGTTTACTGTTGCCGGTAACGTTGCATACAATAAAAACAAACAAATTGAAATGGGGGAGATGCCCTACGACGACACTTATGCCTATATGTACCGTATGGCCGGTTATGCGGTTCAGGAGCAATGGGGCTACCTTACCGATGGCTTGTTTCGGTCGGAACAGGAAATAATCGACTACGGAGTTGATTACTCAATATTCGGACACAACCCAATTCCCGGAGATATTAAGTATAAAGATTTAAACGAGGATGGTGTAATTAATGATAAAGATAAAGCTCCGCTTGGCGACGAACAAATACCACACATTAATTACGGAATCCAGCTTGAAACAGCCTTCAAAGGTTTCGATGTACGTTTGTTTTTCAACGGAATGGCCAACCGCCAGGTGTACTTACATGGTTTTGGGCGCTGGTCGAACAACGACAATTTTACCGAATATATGAAAGGAGCGTGGTCGGAAACAAACACTTCTGCAACATATCCGCGCTTAGGTAACGTATCGCCAAATTTTGTTCGAAGCGATTATTGGATGGCGAATGGAAATCTTTTTCGTTTAAAGAATGCCGAGCTTGGTTATACGTTACCAGAAAAAGTAGTAAAAGCCATTCATGCGAGTTTTTTACGATTGTATATAAATGCTACAAACCTTTTTGTAACCGACAATCTTCCTACAACCGATTTTGATGCTGAAATGGCCAACTCTAACGGGACCAATTACCCCATAATGAAAGCTTTTAATGCTGGCCTTACTTTGAAATTTTAATTTGGAAAAATTTTAGACAAATTAGACATGAAAAATTTTCTTACTAAAAAATATTACTTCGTTCTTCTGGCGTTTGGAGCATTGGTTTCATGCCAGGATATTCTGGACGAAACTCCTTCAGATAAATTAAGTACCGAACGCTTGTTGAAAAGCGAAAGCGGAATCAACGGTTTTCGCGACCAGGCTTATAGTTATCTTGACAATGATTTTACTTCGCATCATTCAGGCGAAATGCTGGAAGTATACACCGACGATGCTGTAAGAGCCGGTAGCGGAGCTTGTTACAACTGGCATTCAGGTAATTTGTCGGCTGATAATACCATATTTGCAAACGGGCTTTGGGGCCGTTACTGGGGCGGAATACGAAAATGTAACCTTGCTCTTGAATACATGCCGCAATCGCAAGTACCCGAAGATAAAATTAGTCCGGCTGATATTGAGCGATGGATGGACGAAGTAAAAGTACTGCGGGCGTGGTATCATTTCGAATTAATCCGGAATTTTGGTCCACTACCGTTTATCCGTGAAGTAATATATGATGATTATGACGGATTTCAGGACATCGTTAGACCGGAATTTGGTGAGATAGCAGCAGAAATTATTGCAGAACTGGATGAGGTTATCAACAATGAAATATTGCCGGTACGTTCGGCATATCCGAGCGAATACAGTAAAATTAACCTGGCAGTTGCCCATGCATTAAAATCTAGGGTTGCATTATATGCTGCAAGTGCTCTAAATAATCAGAACAACGATACATACTGGTGGGAACTTGCAAAACAGTATAGTTCCGGTGCAATAACAAATTTGCAGGGAGAATACGGGCTAATTTCCATTGAGGATTATCAGAATTTATTTACCGAAAACATTGATGTAAAAAATATCGAAGTTCTCTTCCGCGGGAATAACCAGGAGGCAATCAACAAATCCGATGGTGTCGACTTATATGGTTTCTTAACCAACGACCGTACAAATAACTGCGGAGCAGTACCATCGCAGGAACTCGTGGATTGTTTTGAGATGCTGGATGGTACATTGCCCGTAAGTCAGTATGACTCAGAGCATGTTAATCCCACTTTTTCGAATGGATATAGCGAGAATGCAGGTAATGAAATATACAAAAACAGAGATGTCCGGTTAAATTATGCAGTTGTATTTAACGGTTGCGATTATGGAAGGTATAAGAGTATGCCGCAAGGTGTCCCCAATAGTGTAATATACACATACGAGGGTAAAGAGTTTACAGGATTTAATGCTAATCCTCTATCTCAGGAAGAAGCGGATAAAAGACGTTCGGTTACCGGATATTACGGACGAAAATTCAGGCAGGCGGCCTACTGGGGAAGCACCGTGGGAAATACCCAGGCTCGAAAAATTTATTTCAGAATGGCAGAGCTTTATTTAAACCTGGCTGAGGCTGAATGTGAGTTGGGTAATTTAGACGATGCCATTAATGCCCTTGATGTAATTCGCAATCGTGCCGGCCAGCCCGGATTAAAAGATGTTCCGGGTTTTCAAAATACCAAGGCCTTTGTTATGGCCCGTATTCGGAACGAACGCCGGGTAGAATTCTGTTTTGAAGGGCATCGTTTCTACGACCAGCGAAGGTGGAAAGATTTAAGCGGTAATAACATTGTTACCGGAATGAAAATAACCAGCAGCAACAATGACGATGATGGTGAGTTCTCCTATGAACGTGTGAAAATTAACCTCCCCAGAGAGGCCGGAAGCGAAAAGTATTATTACCTGCCACTGTCTGTTGAGGAGGCAAGACGCTTAACGGGAATTGGCCAGCCTTCGGAGTATTATTAAACTAATCATATAAAACTTTTAGAAATGAAACGAAAATACAGATATCTGCTTTTTATTTTTGCTATAGCAAGCATTCTTGGTAGTTGCAGCAAAGAAGAGTTTAAGCCCATCGATTCAATGCTTATTGGCATAGGCAACGTTACAAAAGAAGCCATTCCTGTTATTGTTTCTGAAAATGAATGGAACGAAGCACTTGTTTTATTGCGCGAACATAACGTGAGATTAAAGGGAGTGCAGAGTTATTTTAGTAACAACGGTTATCAGGGAGATTATGATGGCGATGAGTATGGAATCGACGATGAAGAGTTGACAGGTGCTTTCATTCAGGAACAGCTTACACAGCTTCAATTTACAATCGATTCTGTTTGGGGAATGTATGTAGGTGACGATTTTAGTACGATAGGGTCAACAAATCCGGGAATACAGCGATTGAAAGCCAAACTTTATGCCAGTACTGCCGGCGAAGTTGCCGCAATTTACGATTGGTTATGTGGAACAGGAGAAGACGGAGATTATAATGCCTTATCGATTATTGCACAGGTTGATAATGTAAAGGAATTATTAGAATTTAACGAGCTCACAAGTGATGAGGTAAATGCATATATTAATGGAATTACAGAGCGGTTTAGCACGACAAAAGAATACTATACCTGGCTGGAGTCGGAAATAGTAAAACCTGAATTTACCAAAGTGCAGAGAGAGGTTTATGCATTGTTACAAGCTGATATTGACGAAATTGAAGCTTTACTTGCAGATGATGAGATAATTGCAGCCGATGCGCCAATCCTGGTGTTTCAGGCTTCTGTAGAAGAATTCGTCAGTTATGTTGATAACGGCTATATTTCTGATGCTAAAATGCCTGCTGTTGCTGGTGAAATTGCCACAATTGCAGAATTAAAGTGGCTGAGCACAGAAGCCTCAGCATGGGGAGGTGAGTGGAAACTTGTTGCCGATATTGATGCTGCGGAAACACGTCGCTGGAATGGTGGTGCTGGGTTTATGCCTATAAGTGATTATGCCGGAATTTTAGATGGTAATTATCATTTTATTTCGGGGCTTTATATAAACGAACAGGCCAATCCAAAAACAGCTTTTATTGCACAACTAAACGGAGGAACAGTAAAAAACCTCGGACTGGTAAATGTCGATTTTGTTACAGCTTCAGGCGTCAATCATGCAGGTGTAATCGTTGGATTAGGAACAGCGTGTAGAATTGAGAATTGTTTTGTTGCGGGAAAAACACACATGCAAAGCGGTCAGTCAGGATGTTTGGCAGGGCGTGTTAATGGTGGCGATTTAATAAATTGTGTTTCGTATGTTGATGGTATTGCCGATCCTCCCAATAATCACAATGGTGGCATTATTGGTTTAATTACCGGAGAAATAAACATGGACAATGTGTTAATGGCTGGATCAATCGTTCCTGCTCCTGGAAAAGAAGGAAAAAATATAAAGGTTATACTTGCAGCGAATGTTGGAGCTACCCTGCAATCATCAGGTCTTTATTACGATTCAGAAACCAATTATTTGGAGCCAGGGACAGAGGCAGTTGGTCTCCCTTCTGCTCAGTGGGATGATTTAACCAATTTTCCCGAAATGAGTGAAGAGATTTGGGAGATCCGAGCGGTTCCTGAAATTGATGAAAATCCAAGACCATACCTCAAAGGTTTTAATTACGATACATTAACAGACATGACTGTACCTTTATAAATTAAAGGAGAATCGTTAAAACTTATTCGAAAAAGTGATTTAATCATTTATAGGCAGGGAAGTTGAAACTTCCCTGCCGTATAAAGTTTTCTGTTTCGTTACTTTTAATATTAAAGAATGCGTATTAGTATATTGATAATATTGTGTATTAGTGTTTTTGTTGCTTGTAATCCGGCAAGAAATTTTAAAGTAAGAGATTTGCAAGTTAGTTTGAATCCTTTCAATTTAACGGATACCGAAGTTGTATTTAGTTGGAAGACACGGTCCGAAATAGATAGTTTTGTACAATCAGCCTTTGAAATAGAAATGGTTGAAGCTGAAGAAGAATCGGGCTTTAACTGGCACTTGAAAAGTGAAAACTCAGACAAGCAATTCGGTATTAAATATAGCGGGGAAGAACTAACTCCGGGAAAACAGTACAAGTGGAGAGTAAGGGTAAACGGTAATAAAGGCCAAACATCGGAATGGAGTGAGTATGAACACTTCTGGTTTCTGGATGAGCTTTCGAAACACACGAATGCTAAATGGATTACTTATCAGGCAGATATAGCAAATGCACAACCGGTGTTTGGAAAAACCTTTAAGATTGCGAATAGCGAAAAGATAAAAAATGCACAACTGCTGGTAGCGGGTCTTGGATATTACGAAGTGTGTATTAATGGTGAAAAGATTGGTGATCATGTTCTTGATCCGGCTCAAACAAACTACAACGAATATGCATTTTATGTGCATTATCCGGTACCGGCAGAATCGTTCAATGAAGACAACGAAATTAAAATATTACTAGGCGATGGTTTTTACAATCAAAACCTGGTGTGGGCACCGGCAATGTCGTACGGGAAACCAAAAGTTGTGGCCTCATTACAAATAACATTCAATGATGGAACTTCGAAGATAATTGATACCGGGGAGAACTGGATGTGGACAAACGGACCGATTGAAAGAAGCAACATTTATGCAGGTGAACATTATAATGCAACCAAAGAATCGGTTTTAAAAAATTCAATTGACGGGAATTGGTTGCCGGTCAGCCTGGCAAAATCGTTTCCTCCCAAAGTAATTCCTCAAACCATTAAACCCATTCGGGTTACAGAAACCATACAGGCACAAAAAATCATCAGAAACGGGGATAAAACAATATTTGATTTTGGCCAAAACTTTGCCGGTGTGGTTGAACTAAATGTATCAGCTTTGGCCGAAACAAAAATTACCTTGCGTTATGCCGAAAAGTTGTATCCTGATAGTACGCTCGATATGAGAAGCACCGGTGTTTTTGCCACAAATCAGGAACAGTGCGATTCGTATATCTGCAGTGGAAATTCAACCGAAAAATGGATGCCCCGATTTACTTATCATGGCTTTAGGTATGTTGAATTGGAAGGTATTGAAAATCCATCGAAAGGGGTATTGACAGGGAAAGTGCTGCATACCGATTTGGAGCAAAGTGGCAGTTTCTCCTGTTCTTCGGAAACCATAAATCGCTTGCATAAAATGAGTTTGTGGTCGCTTAGAAGTAACCTCCATGGCATCCCAACCG